>DATCFA010000434.1:0-4593 GCA_036509805.1 Casimicrobiaceae bacterium | reverse complement strand
CCGTCGTGCACCGGATGCTCGCGCGCTTCGCCGCCGAAACACCGGACGCGACGGCACTGGCGCGGATGCGTCCGCGCATCGAGGCCGAGCTCGCATCGCTCGGCGTCGTCGTCGACGACGACGCGCGCAGCACCGCCGATGACGCCGCGACGCGCGTGCTGGACGCCGTCGGCAACACGCTCGCCGACCCGGCAGGACGCTGGCTGTTCGACCCGTCGCACACCGAGGCGGTCAGCGAATGGGCGCTGACCGCGGTGGTCGCCGGTGGCATCCAGCGGATCGTCATCGACCGCACGTTCGTCGCCGATGGCGTACGCTGGATCGTCGACTTCAAGACGTCGCGCCACCAGGGGGGCGGCATCGACGCGTTCCTCGCGAGCGAGAGGGCGCGACATGCGCAGCAGCTCGAGGGCTACGCGCGCGTACTGCGCACGCTGGACAAGCGTCCGATCAGGCTCGCTCTCTATTTTCCCGCGCTTTTTCCCGCGACCACCCGGCTGCACGCGTGGGAGTTTGCCGGCTGAGGGCCAGGATCGCGCGGATTTCCGCTATAATTCAACGTTTTGGCGAAGCTTTGCCGCAGCGCATCAACGCTGCGTCACGACCTCATGCGGATCATCCGCGGGCTGCCCAGGCAGGCCGACACGCCCATCGCGCTGACGATCGGCAATTTCGACGGTGTGCACCGTGGCCATCAGGCCATGCTCTCCCGGCTCGTCGAGGCCGCCGAAGACCTGCGCCTCGTGCCGGCGGTGCTGACGTTCGACCCGCATCCGCGCGAATACTTCGCACGCGAGCACGCGCCGCCGCGCATTTCCACGCGCCGCGCGAAGCTCGAGCTGTTGCGCGACGCCGGCGTTGCGCGCACGGTGATTGCCCGCTTCGGTGCCGCGCTGTCGCAGATGTCGCCGCAGGCGTTCGTCGACGAGGTCCTCGTCGCGCGCCTGGGCGTGCGCTGGCTGCTGGTCGGCAATGATTTCCGCTTCGGCAAGGATCGCGCGGGCGATGTCGGCTTGCTGCGCCGCTGCGCGCGCACTTTCAGCGTCGAAAGCATGCCGATGGTCGAGGTCGACGGTGAGCGCGTGTCGTCGACCGCCGTGCGCGAAGCGCTGGCGCGCGGCGACATTGCACGCGCCAACGCGCTCTGCGGTCGCCCGTTCGTCATCGGCGGGCGTGTCGTGCACGGCGACAAGCGCGGCCGCGCGCTGGGCTTTCCGACCGCCAACTTGGCGCTGCAGGGCCCGGGCGCCGTGCGTGGCATCTTCGCCGTCCGCGTGCACGGCCTGGGCGACGCGCCGCGCGCAGGTGTTGCGAGCATCGGCGTGCGCCCGACGATCGACAACCACGGCAAGCCGCTGCTCGAAGTCTATGTTTTCGACTTCGACGAACCCATCTATGGACGGCGAATCGGCGTCGAATTGCTGCACAAGCTGCGCGACGAGGCGCGCTACGACACGCTCGATGCACTGACCCGCCAGATCCGCACCGATGTCGCGCAGGCGCGCGACTGGTTCTCGACCCACGCACACTGATCAATGACCAACGACGCCGCCAAGCCGGACTACAAGCGCACGCTCAATCTGCCCGACACGCCGTTCCCGATGCGCGGCGACCTTGCGCGGCGCGAGCCCGGCTGGGTGCACGATTGGCAGCAGCGCGACGTTTACGCGGCCATTCGCCGCGCTTCGGCCGGGCGGCCGCGCTTCGTGCTGCACGACGGCCCACCGTACGCGAACGGCGACCTGCACATCGGGCATGCGCTCAACAAGATTCTCAAGGACCTCGTCGTCAAGACGCGGACGATGGCCGGTTACGACGCGCCGTACGTGCCCGGCTGGGATTGTCACGGAATGCCCATCGAGGTGCAGATCGAGAAGACGTACGGCAAGCACTTGCCGGTGGGCGAAACGCTCGAGCTGTGCCGCGCCTACGCAACCGAGCAGATCGCGCGGCAGAAGACGCAGTTCCAGCGCCTCGGTGTGCTGGGCGATTGGGAGCATCCCTATACGACGATGGATTTCGGCAACGAGGCCGACGAAATCCGCACGCTCGGCAAGGTGCTCGAAAAGGGTTATCTCTACCGTGGACTCAAGCCGGTCAACTGGTGCTTCGACTGCCAGAGCGCGCTCGCCGAGGCCGAAGTCGAATACGAGGACCGCGTCGATCCGGCGATCGACGTCGCGTTTCCGCTCGCCGAACGCGAGCGCGCCAGGCTCGCGCAGGCGTTCGCGCTGGACGATGCGCCGCCCGGCCCGATCAGCGCCGCCATCTGGACGACGACGCCGTGGACGATCCCCGCCAACCAGGCGCTCAACGTGCATCCGGACTTCGACTACGCGTTGGTGGCCACCGCGCGCGGCCATCTGGTGCTCGCGGCGTCGCTGGTCGGCGCCTGCCTCGCGCGCTATGGACTCAGCGGCGAAATCGTCGCGCAGGCGAAGGGCGTCGCGCTGGAACGCATCGCATTTCGCCACCCGTGGATCGACCGCGATTCGCCGGTCTACCTGGGTGACTTCGTCACGCTGGAGCAGGGGACCGGCATCGTGCACTCGTCGCCCGCGTACGGCATCGATGACTTCAACGTATGTCGCCACTACGGCCTGACGGACGACGACCTGCAAAAGCCGGTGCAGGGCGACGGCCGTTACGCGGCCGACATGCCGCTGTTCGGCGGCATGATGATCTGGGACGCCAACCCGAAGATCGTTGCGCAGCTCGAAGCGGTGGGTGCGCTGCTGCACGTCGAACCCTACCGGCACAGCTACATGCATTGCTGGCGCCACAAGACGCCGATCATCTACCGCGCGACCACGCAGTGGTTCGCCGGCATGGACGACGTGCCGGGCTACCACGGCGTCAAGCCTGCGCAAAGCCTGCGCAGCCTGGCGCTTGCCGGCATCGAGGCGACGCGATTCTTCCCATCGTGGGGCAAGGCGCGGCTCAACGGGATGATCGCCAATCGCCCGGACTGGACGCTGTCGCGACAGCGGCAGTGGGGGGTGCCGCTGCCTTTCTTCGTCGACCGCGCGAGCGATGCGCTGCATCCGGACACGCCTGCGCTGCTCGAGCTCGCGGCGTCGCGTGTCGCATTAGGCGGCATCGAAACGTGGTTCGCGGCGACGTACGAGGATTTCGGCGTCGACGAGACGCGATACCGCAAGCTGTCCGACACGCTCGACGTATGGTTCGACTCCGGCTCGACGCACCAGACGGTGATGGGTGGTCCCGACGGGCGCATCAGGCACCTGGGCTCGCATCCGGATGCGACAGGATTTCCGGCGGACCTCTACCTCGAGGGTTCCGACCAGCATCGCGGCTGGTTCCACTCGTCGCTGCTGGTGTCGTGCATGCTCAATGGCGTGCCGCCTTACAAGGCACTCTTGACGCACGGATTCACCGTCGACGGCAGCGGCCGCAAGATGTCGAAGTCGAAGGGCAACGTCGTCGCGCCGCAGAAGGTTTCGGATACGCTGGGCGCGGAAATCCTGCGGCTGTGGGTCGCCGCCACCGACTATTCGGGCGACCTGTCGATTTCCGACGAGATCCTCAAGCGCGTCGTCGAAAGCTACCGGCGCATCCGCAACACGCTGCGCTTCCTGATGGCCAATACCAGCGATTTCGACGCCGCTGCCGATGCGCTGGACGCGGCGTCGCTGCTGGAAATCGACCGCTATGCGATCGCGCAGGCACAGGCGGTGATGACCGCCGCGCAGCGCGACTACACCGACTACCAGTTTCACCTAGCCGTGCAGCGGCTGCTCAACTACTGTTCCGAAGACTTGGGTGGCTTTTACCTCGACGTGCTGAAGGACCGGCTGTACACGACGCCGAAAGGCGGTCACGCGCGCCGCTCGGCGCAGACGGCGCTGGCGCATATCCGCGACCTGCTGTTGAAGACGTTCGCGCCGGTGCTGTCGTTCACTGGCGAGGAGGCGTGGCGGACGCTGGTGCCGCAGGACCCGACGATCTTCGTGCGCCTGTGGAACGAGCGCTGGATCGACATCGCGGATGCCGACGCGCTGCTTGTCAAATGGCAGCGGATTCTGGCCGTGCGCGCGCTCGCGCAAAAGGAAATCGAAAGCATCCGCCAGACCGGCGCCATCGGGTCGTCGCTGCAGGCCGAAATCGTCATCGACGCCACCGGCGAAGACCATGCTGCGCTCGCGTCGCTGGGTGACGACCTGCGCTTCGTGCTCATCACATCTGCCGCGCGTGTCGAGCCATCCACGGCGACCGCGGCCGCGACGGTCGTCCGCGTGACGCCGTCGACGCATCCCAAATGCGAGCGCTGCTGGCATTGGCGCACCGATGTCGGCGCCGATGCCGCGCACGCGGCGCTGTGCGGCCGCTGCGTGTCCAACCTGTACGGCGCGGGCGAGCCGCGCAGGTTCGCGTGAACGCGACGGCCGGCATGCCCATGGCGCGCTCGCGCTCGTGGTGGCGGTGGCTCGTGGTTGCCCTCGCGGTCGTCGTTGTCGACCAGGCCGTCAAGCACGTCGTCGTCGCGACGCTGACGGCGGGCGAAGTGCGTTCGTACACATCGTTCTTCAGCCTGGTGCTCGCCTACAACTCGGGCGCCGCGTTCAGCTTTCT
>DATCFA010000433.1:0-2176 GCA_036509805.1 Casimicrobiaceae bacterium | reverse complement strand
CCGACGAGAACTGGATGAACGCGATGTCGTCGGCGGAGGCGGGCACGACGCGGCCCTCGCGCTCGCCGCCAGTTACGTCATCGATGAAGA
This sequence comes from Casimicrobiaceae bacterium, assembly GCA_036509805.1. GTDB lineage: Bacteria > Pseudomonadota > Gammaproteobacteria > Burkholderiales > Casimicrobiaceae > VBCG01. Next base: position 2,086 of record DATCFA010000433.1, on the reverse strand, counting down.
ACACGCGGTCCGCGATGCGCGCGAGTGCCGCGTCGAGCCCGCTGTCGCGCGCGAACGCCTCGACACGTGCAAACGTCCGGCGCTCGGTGATCACCCACGGATCGCGCATCTTGCCGACGACGCGCACGAACTTGTGGCGATGCTGGTCGGTGTTGCCGGGCGCCAGCGGCACGGCAGCGATGCGGCCGAGGATGCAGGCCCAGAACGCATCGACGAACGGCTCGAGGCTGTCCAGCAGCAGGATCATCTCGGCGCCCGCTTTCACGCCGCGGCGCTGGAACTGGCCCAGCAGCGCCAGTGCCCGCCTGCCCAATTGCGTGTATTCGACGCTGCGCTCGGCATCGTCGGAAGCGATGTAGTGGACGGCGCCCGGACCGCGGATGCGCTCGGCCAATACCGCCTGCAAGGTGGCGAAGGAGGTCACGACGGCAAGCGCGCCGTCGCGTGCACGCGAATGGCCGGATGCGGCCGCAGGTTGACCTTCGCTTCCATTTCGATCTGTTGTCCGGGTACGAGTGTCATGCGGCACGCATGCGCGAGTGTCACGACGTGCGCGAGCATTTCGGCGCGCGCCAGCGGCTCGCCGATGCACGCGCGCGCACCGATTCCGAATGGAAGGTAGCAGAAGCGCGATCGCACGTCCGCGGCGGCGGGCGCGAAACGGTCGGGGTCGAAACGCTCGGCATCCGGCCAGAATTGCGGGTGCCGGTGCACGAGATAGGGCGATATCAGCACATCGTCACCTTGCGCAATCTCGATCCCGGTGATCGTGGCGGCATTGCGCGCGCGACGCGTCAGCAACCAGCCCGGCGGGTAGAGACGCAGCGTCTCGGCGATGACCTGCTGCGTGTACGCGAATCGCCCGGGTTCGGGTCGCGCCCGCTCCGTGTCATCGGCAGCGTCGACTTCCGCGCACAGGCGATCCGCGACGCCGGGATGCGCTGCAATCAGGAACCACGTCCACGCGAGCGCGCTTGCCGTTGTCTCGTGGCCGGCGACGATCAGCGTGAATACTTCATCGCGAAGCTGGCGGTCGGTCATCGGTTCGCCGCTGTGGCGATCGCGTGAGTCGATCAGCGTCTGCAGGATATCCGCTGACGGAACGAGCTCGGCGCGGCGGCGCTCGATCTCCTGCTGCAGCAGGCCTCCCAGTTGGCGAAACGCGTACGCAAAACGCAGGTCGCGTTCCGATTCCGCGCTCAGCATCGCGAACGGATTGGCATCGGCAATCAGCCGATCGTAGGAAGCGCCGAACACCGCGCGCATCACAATCTCGAGCGTTACCTCGCTCAGTTCGCGCGTGAGGTCGACCGGCGCGTTGCCCGCGGTCGCGAGGCGGCCGGCAAGCCTGCGGTTGGCCGCAACGATGTCGTTCATATGCGCGCGCACGGCGTTGCGATGAAATGCCGGCTGGATCGCCTTGCGCTGCGCGCGCCACAATGCGCCGTCGCTGGTCATCAGCCCGTTGCCGAGCAGGATCGCGACGCGCTCGATGCCGATGCCCTTGCCGAAGTTGGCCTGGTTGTCCACGAGCACGTGACGCACGTGATCCGGATGCGACAGCACAAAAAGATCCTTGCCGAGCAGCGGCGCGTGTACGCGAAACGCATCACCATGCCGGCTGAAAAGCTGGGCGAGCTGTACAAGCGTGCCGCCGCCCAGCGTCGCATCGATGTCGGCCACGCGCGGTGCCTGCGCTGCCAATGCTGCGTGTGCGGTCATTGACGCATTATATTTGCCGCCGAGCCGAGGGCTCGCCGGCGTGCGCGGACAGTGCTGCGACGCCGCGAAGTGCTTGCAAAAAACGCCCGATGGCCCTATAATTGCTGTTCTTCGCTGTTCTCCCGTCCCACAATGTGCCCGCGCAAGACAGCGGGCCGCGCATGGCCGAAGCAATTTGGCGATCCGGGTGGGAATTGGGGGACCAGCCGCTCTTTAACAATCAGCAATCGATAGGTGTGGGTGCTTGGGTTGACTGGCGCCGGTGGGAAGGTTGGGGCTTAAGGTTCTGGCTGGGTCACCGGGGGTTTGCAGAAAAACTTTGGTACTCACACGAAACGCAAGTGCGGACTTGGGGAGTCTGGTC
>DATCFA010000432.1:0-2525 GCA_036509805.1 Casimicrobiaceae bacterium | reverse complement strand
GAGGTAATCCAGCAGCGTGGGAAACACGTCGTAGCCGCTCAGCATCGCGTGGCTGACTTGCGCCTTCGCAATGCGTCCCGGCTGCGACATGATGCAAGGGACCTTGACGGAAGTGTCGTACATGTTCTGCGGACGCGTGCCATTGCCCTTGCCCCAGATGCCGTGATGACCGCAATTCATGCCGTTGTCGCTCATGAACACCACCAGCGTGCTTTCGGTGAGTCCCTGCGCGTCCAGCTCGTCGAGCACGCGTCCGATCGCCGCGTCCATTGCGCTGACCGCGGCGAAATAACCGATCAGGCTTTCGCGCCGCTCGCGCTGCCCGCGTTCGATGGCTGGCTTGCCGCCGGCGAACCACGGATGCGGAGGCTCCTGCGGGCAGGATTCGAACGCGCAATCGGCGTAGAGGTCGGTGAACGCTTTCGGGTGGCTGTCGAGCCACGGGTAGTGCGGCGCGGTGAACGTCAGATACAGCCAGAACGGATCGGACCGCGGCGCTTCGTCGCGAACGAAGTCGATTGCGTGCGCGGCAAGCGCATCGGACAGGTATTCGGCGACCACCACCGGGCGGCCGTGCTCGATCATCGGCGCGCCGTAGTACGGACCCATCCCCGATTGATGCGCGAACCACGTGACGAACTCGGGCCGCGGCACGTCGCTGGCACCGAGGTGCCACTTGCCCACCAGCCCGCATCGATAGCCATCGGCGGCGACCACGTCGGTCACCAGCGTTTGCCCCGCGAGGTAGTCGACGCGATTTTCGCCGACGCTGCCGACGCGCACCCAGTCGTGCACGCCGTGCTGCGAAGGAATGCCGCCGGTCATCAACGAGGCGCGCGCCGGCGAGCATACCGGCGACGTGCAGAAGAAATTGTCGAAGCGAATGCCGCTGTGCGCCAGGCGGTCGAGGTTCGGCGTGCGGATCTCGCGGTTGCCGGCGCAGCCCAGTGCCCAGAACCCCTGGTCGTCGCTCAATATGAACAGCACGTTGGGGCGTGCCGGATTCCTGCTTGCCACGGGTGGTTTCTCCTTGTCGCAAAGGGCCCTGCGGCGAACTTCGCGAAACGCCGGCCACGCAGCCAAGCGCGGCGATACTGGCCCGGAACCTTGGTTCGCAACGTCCGCCGGCGTGGTTTTGCGCAATCGATTGTGCCATGATCCGATTGTGTTCGCAAGCCACGCCTTGGAACCTGCCGCCTGCAGCGCAATCGCAATGAAAAAACGTAAATCGACCATCTACGACCTGGCGGCGCTGGCGGGCGTGTCCGCATCGACGGTCAGCGCGGTGCTCAACGGCAACTGGAAGCAGCGTCGGATCGCCGCCGCCACGGCGCAGAAGGTGCAGCGCGTCGCGGCGAAGCACGCGTACAACATCAACCGCCAGGCCAGCGGGCTGCGCAAGAGCACATCGGGCCTGATCGGGATGATCATCCCGCTGCACGACAACCGGTTCTTCAGCGCAATGGCGCAGGAGTTCGAAAAGCTGGCGCGCGCGCGCCACTGGTATCCGCTCGTCGTCAGCACGCTGCGCGACCCTGCGCTGGAACTCGAAACGGTGACCACGCTGATCTCGTACCGGATCGAATACCTGCTGGTCGTGGGCGCGACCGATCCCGACTCGGTGAGCCGCGTCTGCAGCAACCACGGCGTCGCGCACGTCAACGTCGACCTTCCGGGTACGACGGCAACATCGGTCGTCAGCGACAACTACTGGGGCGCGCAACAGCTCACGCATGCGCTGGTCGAGCGTTCGACGCCGTTGCGCTCGCCGAAGCGCGACAGGGCCTACTTCATCGGCGGCGTCGCCTCCGACCACGCGACGCACCAGCGGATCGACGGATTCAGCGACGTCATCAAGGAGCGCTTCGGCGCCATCGCGCCCGCGCAGGTGAACGCCTGCGGATACGCGGCCGATCTTGCCGAGGCCGCCACGCGTGAGCTCCATCGCACGCTACGCGGATTGCCGCGAGCGCTGTTCGTCAATTCGACGATCGCGCTCGAAGGCGTTGTCCGTTTCCTGAAAACGCTGCCTGCCGACGAGCTTCGCCGCTGCGCGTTCGGCTGCTACGACTGGGACCCGTTCGCCAGCGTGTTGAGCTTTCCGCTGCTGATGGTGCGCCAGAATGTCGAGGGCCTGCTCGGTGAAGCGTTCCGCATCATCGACGCGCGATCGTTCGCAGACGTGCGCGTGATCGAGATCAAGCCGCAGCTGCTGTTCATGTGAATCGTCGCGCCCGCGTCGCGCGAAGCGCGCAGCCTTCGGGATGCGCGCCGCTACACCAGCGCGCCGGAAGCAACCACGCGATTGCGGCCCCTGGACTTGGCGACGTACAGGCGCCGGTCGGCAATCGCAAGCATGCCGTCGAGCGACGGGCTTTCGCTGTTGTCCGCCACGCCCGCGCTCACCGTCACGCCAAGGCCGGCGTGAAGGCCATCCCACGCGTGGCGCTCGATGCTGATGCGCAGCCGGTCGCACGCCGCGCGTGCGTCGGCGAGGCCCGCACTGGGAAACACCAGCGCGAACT
>DATCFA010000431.1:0-2455 GCA_036509805.1 Casimicrobiaceae bacterium | reverse complement strand
GTATCGCGGCGACGATGCCACAGCACCTGCTGATGGTCACCGGCCGCCGCGACGGCAAGCGTGTGTGCGCGGCATTCGACGTGTACTCGCCGGCGACGCTGTGGGGACGCTACTGGGGCGCGCTCGACTATGTGCCGGGCATGCACTTCGAGGCCTGCTATTACCAGGCGATCGAGTTCTGCATCGAGCGCGGCATCGCCACTTTCGAGGGCGGCGCGCAAGGCATCCACAAGCTCGCGCGCGGACTGACGCCGGTGATCACCCACTCGGCGCACGCGATCGGCGACGCCGACTTCGCCGCAGCGATTGCGGAATTCTGCGCGCGCGAGCGGGTGGATGTCGCGCACACCGAGGACGAGCTCGAGCGCGCGAGTCCGTTTCGCCGCGAGTGAACGCGTTGGCCGCTTCGCGCACGCTCGTACGCCGATGCTAGACTTGCCGGATGGACGGCCCTCCTGTCGCGATCACACGCGCCGACGGTGTCGGCACGCTGACGCTGGCGCGCCCGGCGTCGCTCAACGCGCTCGACTTCGCGATGATGGATGCGCTGGTCGACGCGACCCGCACGCTCGCCGACGACACGTCGCTGCGCGTCGTCGTCATTCGCGGCGAGGGACGACATTTCATGGCCGGCGGCGACATCCGTGCGTTTGCCGGTGAGCTCGCGCGCGACGCCGACGTGCGGCGGACGCACTTCACGCAGGTCGTCGACCGCGTGCACGCCGCCATCGAGAACCTCGCGCGAATGCCGCATCCGCTGGTCGCGCGCGTGCACGGCGCCGTCGCGGGATTCGGATTGTCGCTGATGAGCGCCTGCGACCTGGCCATCGCCGCCGACGACGCGTATTTCGCCGCCGGGTATCGCAACATCGCGCTGTCGCCCGACGGTGGCGGAACCTACTGGCTGCCGCGCGCGGTGGGACCCAAGCGCGCGGCGGAGATCCTGCTGCTCGGCGAGCGCTTCGACGCACCGGCCGCGTTGCGGATGGGACTGGTCAATCGCGTCGTGCCGCTCGCCGAGCTCGATAAAGAGGTCGCCCGCGTCGTCGACACGCTGCGTGACGGACCGCGCGATGCGTTGCGCATCACGCGCCGCCTGCTGCGCGAGTCAGCGCATCGGTCGTTGTCGGAGCAGCTGCACGCCGAGGCGCTGGCGTTCGGCCAGTGCAGCGCGCAGGACGACTTCGCCGAGGGCATCGAAGCGTTCCTGGCCAAGCGCAAGCCGCAGTTCGGTCGATGAGCGACGCGCGCACGCTGGCGGCGAGGACGCTCTTCATCACCGGCGCGTCGCGCGGCATCGGCCTGGCGATCGCGCTGCGTGCCGCACGCGACGGCGCCAACGTGATCGTCGCCGCCAAGACCACCGATGCCAATCCACGATTGCCCGGAACGATCCATACGGCGGCCGCGGCGATCGAGGCGGCCGGTGGCCACGCGCTGGCGCTCGCGTGCGACATCCGTGACGAGTCGATGGTGGCCGCCGCGGTCGTCGCGGGCGTCGCGCGCTTCGGCGGCATCGACATCCTCGTCAACAACGCGAGCGCGATCGGCCTGACCGGCACGCTGGCGACGCCGATGAAGCGCGTCGACCTGATGTTCGCCGTCAACGTGCGCGGAACTTTCCTGTGCGCACAGGCGTGCCTGCCGCACCTCGTCGCAAGCGCCGCGCGCGGCGGCAACCCGCAAATGCTGACGCTCGCGCCTCCGCTCGACATGCGCGCGCGCTGGTTCGCGCCGCATGTCGCGTACACGATCGCCAAGTACGGGATGAGCATGTGCGTGCTCGGCATGGCGGAGGAGTTTCGCGACGCCGGCGTCGGCATCAACGCGCTATGGCCGCGCACGGTGATCGCCACCGCCGCGCTGGCGATGATCCCCGGCATCGATACCGCGCAATGCCGTACGCCCGAAATCGTCGCCGATGCGGCGCACGCGGTGCTCACGCGCGAAGCGCGCAGCAGCAACGGCCGCTTTTACATCGACGATGACGTGCTGCGCGATGAGGGTGTCAGCGATTTCGCGCGCTACGCCGTCAAACCCGGCATGCCGCTTTATCCGGACCTGTTCCTCGACCCGAACGCGAGCGCCGACTAGCAACCCGGCGCGAACGCGTTTACTTGGGCTCGTCCTCGTCCTTGGGAAGGCCTTCCCAGCGCTGCTTGGGCGGTTGCGCGGTGCCACCGCGATTATTGCGATTCTGCTGGTTGCCGAAGCGCGGTCCCTGCGGCCGCGGATTGCCGAAGCCGTGCGTGTGCATCGTCAGTTGCGGCTGCGTGTGCGACGTGACCGGCGGCTGGCCGTGCGACGTGAGCCGTGGCTGGCGGTTGCCGTTGTTTTCCTGTCCGTAGCCTCCGCCGCCCTGCCCGTAGCCACCTTGACCCTGACCCTGCCCCTGCCCGCCGCCCTGCGGACGCGGCGGCTTGCCATGGCGGAACGGATTGTTGCCCGCGCGCGG
>DATCFA010000430.1:0-6583 GCA_036509805.1 Casimicrobiaceae bacterium | reverse complement strand
CGCAGCCACCGATCTACAGCAAGGTCAACCCGGCCGACGCGCCGATCCTGACGCTCGGCATCACGTCGCAGACGATGACGCTGCCCAAGCTCGAGGATCTGGTCGACACACGCCTCGCGCAGAAAATTTCGCAGCTCCCCGGCGTCGGTCTGGTCAGCATCGGCGGCGGTCAGCGCCCGGCGGTGCGCGTGCAGGCGAATCCGCGCGCGCTCGCGGCGTACGGCTTGTCGATGGACGACCTGCGCACGGCCATCGCCAACGCCAACGTCAACCAGGCGAAGGGCAGCTTCGACGGTCCGACGCGCGCGTCGACGATCGACGCCAACGACCAGTTGCAGTCGGCCGACGCCTACAAGAGCCTGATCATCGCGTACAAGGACGGCGCCGCGATCCGCGTGTCGGACGTGGCGCAGGTCGTCGACGGCGCGGAGAACACGTGGCTGCACGCATGGGCGAACGCGCAGCCGGCGGTGATCCTCAACATCCAGCGCCAGCCGGGTGCGAACGTGATCTCGGTGGCCGACAGCATCAAGGCGCTGCTGCCGTCGCTGTCGGCGTCGCTGCCGGCCGACGTCGACGTGGCGCAACTCACCGACCGCACGACGACGATCCGCGCGTCGGTGCACGACGTGCAGATCGAGCTGCTGTTCGCCGTCGCACTGGTGGTGATGGTGATCTTCCTGTTCCTGCGCAGTGCGTCCGCCACGCTGATCCCGAGCATCGCCGTGCCGCTGTCGCTGGTCGGCACCTTCGGCGTCATGTACGTCGCCGGGTTTTCGATCAACAACCTGACGCTGATGGCGCTGACCATCGCCACCGGCTTCGTCGTCGACGACGCCATCGTGATGATCGAAAACATCTCGCGCTACATCGAGGCGGGCGAGGAGCCGCTCGCGGCGGCGCTGAAAGGCAGCGAGCAGATCGGCTTCACGATCATCTCGCTGACCATCTCGCTGATCGCCGTGCTGATTCCCCTGCTGTTCATGGGTGACGTCGTCGGCCGGCTGTTCCGCGAGTTCGCCATCACGCTCGCGGTGGCGATCCTCATCTCGGCCGTGGTGTCGCTGACATTGACGCCGATGATGGCCGCGAAGCTGCTGCGCCACACGCCGCCGGAAAAACAGACGCGCTTCTACCTCGCGTCGGGCCGGATGTTCGACCGCGTAATCGCGCGCTACGGCAAGATGCTCAACTGGGTGCTCGACCGCCAGGGCGCGACGCTGCTCGTCGCGATCGGCACGTTGCTGCTGACCGCGCTGCTGTATGTCGTCGTGCCCAAGGGCTTCTTCCCGCTGCAGGACACCGGCGTGATCCAGGCGATCACCGAGGGCCAGCAGTCGATTTCGTTTGCCGCGATGGCCGACCGCCAGCAGGCGCTGGCGAAGGTGATGCTCGCCGATCCGGCGGTCGCCAGCCTGTCGTCGTTCATCGGCGTCGACGGCCAGAACACAACGCTCAACAGCGGGCGGATGCTGATCAACCTGAAGCCGAAAAACCAGCGCGACAGCGACATCTCGGCGATCATGCGCCGCCTGGCCGACAGCGCGCGCGACGTCGAGGGAATCGACCTCTACCTGCAGCCGGTGCAGGACCTGACGATCGAGGACCGCGTGAGCCGCACGCAGTACCAGTTCACGCTGGAGTCCGCCGACCCCGAAGCGCTGACGACGTGGACGCCGCAGGTGATCGCGAAGCTCACCGGGTCGCCGCTCTTTTCGGAAGTGGCGAGCGATGCGCAGGACAAGGGTCTGCAGGCGTTCGTCGTGATCGACCGCGATGCGGCCGGTCGCCTCGGCATCACGCCGGCGGCGATCGACAACGCGCTCTATAACGCGTTCGGCCAGCGGCTCATCTCGACGATCTTCACGCAGGCGAACCAGTACCGCGTCGTGCTCGAGCTCGCACCGTCGATGGAGCACGGGCCTGCCACGCTCGGCGACATCTACGTGCCCGCGCAGAATGCGACGACCGCCCCGCCGCCACCGGGGTCGTCCGCCCCCCCGGTGACCGCGGGCGCGACGCTGTCTGAAAACAACGCGCAGGTGCCGCTTTCCAGCGTGGCGACGATCGAGGAGCGTACGTCGCCATTGGTGATCAACCACATCGGCCAGTTTCCGGCGGTGACGGTGTCTTTCAACCTGGCGCCCGGCGCATCGCTCGGCGAAGCGGTCAAGGCGGTGCGGGACACCGAGGCGTCGCTCGGTGTGCCGCTGTCGGTGACCACCAATTTCCAGGGTGCGGCGTTGGCGTTCCAGGCGTCGCTCAACAACACGCTGCTGCTGATACTCGCCGCCATCGTGACGATGTACATCGTGCTGGGCGTGCTCTACGAAAGCTACATCCATCCGGTGACGATCCTGTCGACGCTGCCATCGGCCGGCGTGGGCGCGCTGCTCGCGCTGCTCGTCAGCGGCAACGAGCTCGGCATCATCGCGATCATCGGCATCATCCTCCTGATCGGCATCGTCAAGAAGAACGCGATCCTGATGATCGACTTCGCGCTCGTCGCCGAGCGCGAGGAAGGCAAGTCGCCGCGCGACGCGATCTACGAGGCCTGCCTGTTGCGTTTCCGGCCGATCCTGATGACGACGATGTCGGCGCTGCTCGGCGCGCTGCCGCTGATGCTGGGTACCGGCGTCGGCTCGGAGCTGCGCCATCCGCTGGGCATCACGATGGTGGGCGGCCTGCTGGTCAGCCAGGCGCTGACGCTGTTCACCACCCCGGTGATCTACCTCGCGTTCGATCGCGTGGCGCTGCGCGTGCGCGCGCGCACCGCGCGCGTACTGGACGCCACCGCGTGAACCTTTCGCGCCCGTTCATCGAGCGGCCGGTGGCGACGACGCTGCTGACGCTCGGCGTCGCGCTCGCCGGTGCGATGTCGTTCGGCCTCCTGCCGGTGGCGCCGTTGCCGCAGGTCGACTATCCGACGATATCGGTGTCGGCGAACCTCGCCGGAGCGAGCCCGGAAACGATGGCCGCGACGGTGGCCACGCCGCTCGAGCGCGCGCTGGGCCGCATCGCCGACGTCACCGAGATGACGTCGTCGTCGTCGCTCGGTTCGACGCGGATCACGCTGCAGTTCGACCTGTCGCGCGACATCGACGGCGCCGCACGCGACGTGCAGGCAGCCATCAACGCCGCGCGTAGCCTGCTGCCGACGGGGCTGCGCAGCAACCCGACCTATCGCAAAGTCAACCCTGCCGATGCGCCGATCATGATCATCGCGCTCACGTCGAAGACGATGACACGCGGGCAGATGTACGACTCGGCGTCGACGATCCTCGCGCAGAAGGTGTCGCAGGTCGACGGCGTCGGGCAGGTGCAGGTCGGCGGCAGCTCGCTGCCCGCGGTGCGCGTCGAGATGAATCCGATGGCGCTCAACCAGGCCGGCATCAGCATGGAGCAGGTGCGCACGACGATCGCCAACGCCAACGCCAACCGGCCCAAAGGCGCGCTCGAGGACGGCGACCGGCGCTGGGAGGTCGGTGCGAACGACCAGTCGAAGACCGCCGCCGACTACATGCCGCTGATCGTCTCCTACCAGAACGGTGCGGCGGTGCGGTTGCAGGACATCGCCAGCGTCGTCGATTCGGTGGAGGACCTGCGCAACGACGGCTCGGCCAATGGCGTGCCGTCGGTGCTGCTGATCATCAGCCGGCAGCCGGGCGCCAACATCATCGAGACGATCGACCGCGTGAACGCGCTGCTACCTTCGCTGACGGCGTCGATTCCGCGTGCGATCGATGTCAACGTCGTCATGGACCAGACGACGACCATCCGCGCATCGCTGCGCGACGTCGAGCGCTCGCTGATCATATCGATCATGCTGGTGATCCTCGTCGTGTTCGCGTTCCTGCGCAACGTGCGCGCGGCGATCATTCCGAGCATCGCCGTGCCGGTGTCGCTGATCGGCACGTTCGGCGTCATGTACGTATGCGGCTTTTCGCTCAACAACCTGACGCTGATGGCGCTGACGATCGCCACCGGCTTCGTCGTCGACGACGCGATCGTCGTGCTTGAGAACGTGTCGCGGCACGTCGAGGAGGGAATGGAGCCGCACGCGGCGGCGATCACCGGCGCGCGCGAGGTCGGTTTCACCGTGCTGTCGATGAGCCTGTCGCTGATCGCGGTGTTCATCCCGATCCTGATGATGGGCGGCATCGTCGGCCGGCTGTTTCGCGAGTTCGCGGTGACGCTGTCGGCGGCGATCGTCGTGTCGCTGCTGGTGTCGCTGACGACGACGCCGATGATGTGCTCGCGCGTGCTGCGCGCGCGTCGCCAGCGCGCCGAGTCGCCGCTCGCGCGGCGCGTCGCGCGCGCGTTCGATGCGCTCGCCGACGCGTATCACCGCTCGCTCGCCGTCGTGCTGCGCCACGGCGTGGTGACGATGCTCGTGCTCGCCGCGACCGTCGCGCTCAACGTCTACCTGTACGTGATCATTCCGAAGGGCTTTTTCCCGCAGCAGGACAACGGCCGCATGATGGGCTTCATCCAGGCCGACCAGGGCTCGTCGTTCCAGTCGATGCAAGTCAAGATGAAGCAATTCCTCGACATCGTGCGCGCCGACCCCGCGGTGGAAAACGTCGTCGCGTTCACCGGCGGCGGCCAGCGCAACGGCGGCTTCATGTTCGTCACGCTGCACCCGCTCGCGCAGCGCAAGATCAGCGCCGACGGCATCGTCGCGCGGCTTCGCACGAAGACCGCGGAGGTGGTCGGTGCGAGCCTCTTCCTGGTGCCGGCGCAGGACATCCGCGTGGGTGGTCGCCAGAGCCAGGCCGCGTACCAGTACACGCTGCAGTCCGACGATCTCGACCAGCTTCGCCTGTGGGAACCGCGCATCCGCTACGCGCTGTCGCAGCTGCCCGAGCTCGCCGACGTCAACACCGACGAGCAGGACAAGGGCTCGCAGACGACGCTGACCATCAACCGCGACGAGGCCGCGCGCCTGGGCATTACGCCGAAGGACATCGACACGGTGCTCAACGACGCGTTCGGCCAGCGCCAGGTGTCGACGATCTACAATGCGCTCAACCAGTACAAGGTCGTGATGGAAGTGGCGCCGCAATACTGGCAAAGCCCGGAGGCGTTGAAGGACGTCTACGTGCAGAACGCCGCGGGGCGGAGCGTGCCGCTGATGACGTTTGCGCGCTTCGGCCCGACGAATGCGGCGCTTTCGGTCAACCACCAGGGGCAGTTCGCCGCGTCGACGATTTCCTTCAACCTTCCGGAAGGAGTGTCGCTGTCGACCGCGCAGACCGTCATCGACGACGCCATCGCCAAGCTCGGCGTTCCCGACACCGTGCACGGCTCGTTCCAGGGCACGGCGCGCGCATTCCAGCAGGGCCTGTCGAGCCAGCCGTGGCTGATCCTGGCGGCACTCGTCACCGTCTACATCGTCCTCGGCGTGCTCTACGAAAGCTACGTGCATCCGCTGACGATCCTGTCAACGCTGCCTTCGGCCGGAGTGGGCGCGCTGCTCGCGCTGCTGATTTATCGCATCGAGTTCAGCCTGATCGCACTGATCGGCGTCATCCTGCTGATCGGCATCGTCAAGAAGAATGCGATCATGATGGTCGACTACGCGATATCGGTCGAGCGCGAGAAGGGTCTTTCGCCGCGCGAAGCGATTTTCGAGGCATGCCAGCGCCGCTTTCGACCGATCATGATGACGACGCTCGCGGCGATGCTCGGCGCGCTGCCGCTTGCGATCGGGTTCGGCGAGGGGGCCGAGCTGCGCCGGCCGCTCGGCATCTCGATCGTCGGCGGACTGTTGCTGTCGCAATTGTTGACGCTTTACACGACACCCGTCGTCTACCTTTACCTCGATCGCTTCCGCCTGTGGGCGATCGCGCGCATGCCGCGGCGCCGCAGCAGCGGCGTTGCAACCAACGTCCACGCCATCCCATGATTCGACGAACGCTGCAGTACCTCGCCTGCGCGGCCCTTGCCGCGCAAATGTTCGCCTGCACGGTAGGGCCCGACTACGTGCGGCCGCGCGCGACCGAGGCGCCTGCGTACAAGGAGTCCGGCGACTGGAAAACCGCGGCGCCCGCCGATCAGTTCACGCGCGGCGCGTGGTGGAAGATGTACAACGACACCGAGCTCGACGGGCTGGAAGCCGCGGCCACCGATGCCAACCAGCAGGTGGCCGCCGCCGCCGCGCGATACCGCGAGGCGCAGACGCTGGTCGACCAGGCGCGCGCAGGACTTTTCCCCACCGTGGGCGTGGGCGGCTCGGCAACGCGTGGCAGCAGCGGCAATGGCGCGAACGGCACGAATGCCGGTAGCGGCATCGGCGGGTCGAGCGTGCGCAATGCGCTGTCGGCCACCGCCGATGCGAGCTGGGAAGTGGACCTGTGGGGTCGCGTGCGGCGCGCGGTGGAAGCGAGCCAGGCCAGCGCCGAGGCCAGTTCCGCCGACCTGGAGTCGATGCGCCTGTCCATCCAGGGCCAGCTCGCGATCGCGTACTTTTCGCTGCGTGTGTCCGACAGCGGGCAGCGGCTGCTCGACCGCACCGTCGACGCCTATCAGCAGACGCTGATGCTGACCACCAACCGCTACAACGCGGGCGTGGCGGCGCGCG
>DATCFA010000429.1:0-15572 GCA_036509805.1 Casimicrobiaceae bacterium | reverse complement strand
CCGTCCGCGGACAGCCCGAATTGGTAGGCGCTGCCGACGGTGCCGCCAGGTGGCCGTCCGCTGGTAATCGTCGGTGGCACCCCTGTGCGCACCTCCAACGCGCCGCTGACACCGGGAATGCTCGAACCATCGTTGTAGTTGATCGGCGAGGTGGTGTTGATGATCGTGCGGTCGCTTGCCACCGTGCCCGCGACGGGCACGCTGATCGTGCACGAGCCGGGTGTCGCCAGGTTGCCGAAATAGGTGAGCGAATTGGAGGTGACTGTCACCGTGCCGCCACATTGCGCGCTGGTGCCCGGATGTATCGCCGTCAGGCCGACGGGGAATGGATCGTTGAACCCGATGAGGTTCGCATTCGCCGTGTTGGTCAGCGTGATCATCATCTGCGTCGTTTCGCCGCTCAGGGCGGGCGACGGGGAAAACGACTTGCTGGCCGACAGGATGCCCGGCAGGATGCGGATCGTGTACGTGGCGGAAGCGTCGGGCGCAAATCCATTCTGCGCGTTGACGGTGACCAGGTACGCGCCGACCTTGGTCGGCCGGCCGACGATTCCGTTGCCGTCCGGCTCGTAGGTCAGGCCGGGTGGAAGCCCGCTCACCGTGACGCCGATGGGCGGCGTGCCCGACACGTCGATCGCGTAGAAATACGACACGCTGACCTGACCGTCCCCGGGCAGCGAGTCGCCGAACGTCGGCGGCACTCCGCCTTCGACGGTGAAGTCGGCGCTGACGCCCTGGCGCGTCGGCGAACCATCGATGTACGTGTACGTGAACGTGCTGGTGGCGAGCGTGTACGTGGTCTCCGAAGTGGGAGCCCCCACCAGGCGCACGATCACCGAACAGCCGCTGTTGGCGGCAAACGAGCCGCCCGTCAGCGTAAAGCTGTTGGCGGTGCTCGTCACCGTGCCGTTGCACTGGTCGGGCAACGGCGCCGACACGAACGTCACGCCTGACGGCAGCGTCGACGTGAACGCGATGTTGGCGAGGTCGTCGGTGTCGCCACTCATGTTGATCGACGCGGTCACCTGATCGCGCGCGTTGTAGACGGCGGGGTCCTGGTCGAAACTCACGCTCGCGCGGAACTGGGTTTGCGCGGCGGCCGTCGTGGCGAGTGCCAACAGCAACAACGCGGCGCCCGCGTGCGCGGCGCGCATCAACAGTGTGTGCAACAGCGAACGGGTGATGACGGAAGCCGGGAAATACGCACGGGCTTGAGGCATTTCTCGAACCTTCTTTGCGGCATACCGGAGGCGGCGCGCACATCATAATCCGGGGGACCTGAAAACGGGCGTGAATATTCGTGTTGCACGCGCGCTTACGGGCCGCCGCCCGCCCTCGACCCGCAGCGGTAAAATGGTAGCCGGCGCGCTTGGCGCTCCGCTCATTTCCGGACCCTTTCCCGTGCCCACTGCTGCGGTGTTCGAAGCGCACGACCTCGCCGCGCGCCGCGGGACGACACTTTTGTGGCAGCACCTCGCGTTTTCGCTCGGCGAAGGCGCTGCGCTGGTCGTCCGTGGCGCCAATGGCTCGGGCAAGACGACGCTGCTGCGCATACTCGCTGGTCTTACGCGCGCCGAGCACGGCACGCTCGACTGGCGCGGCCGTCGCGTGCACGCGTTCGCGCAGGTACTGCGCGACGACGTGTTGTTCATTGGCCACGCGCCGGCACTGAAGGACGAAATGACGGCGCACGAGAACCTCGCATCGCTGGCAACGCTGGCGGCCGAGGACGTGCAGCCCACCGACGCCGCTGCCGCACTCGCCGAAGTCGGCATCGCCGTTCACGGCGCGCTGCCGGCGCGCGTGCTGTCGCAAGGGCAACGCCGGCGCGTGCATCTGGCGCTGCTCGCGTTGTCGACGCGTGCGTTGTGGATCCTCGACGAGCCCGCCACCGCGCTCGACGCGCACGGCCTTGCGTGGCTCGAGGCAACGCTTGCCGGTCATTGCGCGCGCGGCGGTATCGTCGTGCTGTCGACGCACGTGCCGATCATGATCAACGCCGCCGACTTGACCGGGATCACGCTGTGACCGATGCGCGCGCCGTGCTGCCGGCGTTTGTGTGGGCGCTTGGCCGCGACCTGCGACTCGCCGTGCGCTCGCGCGGCGAGCTCGGCACCGAAATCGCCTTCTACGCGCTGGTGGTGACGTTGTTTCCGCTGACGCTGCCGCCCGATCCCGCGCTGCTCGACACGCTGGGCCCGGGCGTGCTGTGGGTGGCGGCACTGTTGTCGTCGCTGCTGGCGCTGCCGCGGCTCTTCGCCGGCGATTTCGCCGACGGGACGCTGGCGGCGATCGCGTTGTCGCCACGGCCGCTGGCCGCGCTCGTGTCCGGTAAAATGGCGGCACACTGGCTGACGACGGGGTTGCCGGTGGTCGTGCTCGCACCGCTGTTCGCGCTCGCCTATCACGCCAGCACCACCGACATCGCGGTGCTGGTTGCGGGACTGGCGCTCGGAACGCCGATCCTTTCGATGCTGGGCGCGATCGGCGCGGCGCTGACGCTCGGCGCACGCGGCGGCGGCAGCCTGCTCGCGTTGCTGGTGCTGCCGCTGTATGTTCCCGTGCTGATCTTCGGCGCCGGCGCCGTTGGCGCCGTGCATGCAGGGCTCTCGCCGAGCCCGCATTTTTCGCTGCTGGGCGCGGGTTTGCTGCTGGCCGCGCTCGGAACGCCTTTCGCCACAGCGGCGGCGGTGCGCATCGCGCTGGACTGACTGACGACGAGATTGATGAGCATCAACTGGTTCAAATACGCGTCGCCGGCGAGCTTCCTGCCGCTCGCCGCGACACTGGCGCCGTGGTTTCTCGCCGTGGCGGCGCTGCTCGGCGCCATCGGGCTCTACCTGGGCCTCGTCGTCGCGCCGACCGACGCCACGCAGGGCGACGCCTATCGGATCATCTTCATCCACGTCCCCGCCGCGTGGATGGCCATGTTGATCTACGTCGTCATGGCGGCGTGGAGCGCGCTGGCGCTCGGCTACAACACGCGGTTGTCGGCGATGATGGCGCAGGCGCTCGCACCCACGGGTGCCGCGATGGCGTTCCTCGCGCTGTGGACCGGCGCGTTCTGGGGACGCCCGACGTGGGGAACGTATTGGGCGTGGGACGCTCGAATGACATCGACACTGATCCTGCTGTTCCTCTATCTCGGCGTGATCGCGCTGCGCTCGGCCATCGACGACGCGCGCCGCGCCGATCGCGCCTGCGCGGTGCTGTCGCTGGTGGGCGTGGTCAACGTGCCGATCATCTATTTCTCGGTCAAATGGTGGAACACGTTGCATCAGGGATCGTCGATCAGCCTCACCGGCGCGCCGTCGATGGCGATGAGCATGCTGGCGGCGATGCTGGTGATGACATTCGCCGTGTGGTCGTACTGCATCGGCGTCGTGCTGTGGCGCGTGCAGGCGATCATCGTCGAGCGCGAGGACGGCGCGGCGTGGCTCGCGCAGCGCGCGCCCGCATGATGGAACACTACGCGTTCTTCCTCGTCGGCGCCTACGGGATGTTCGCGCTGGCCATAGTCGTCGAGGTCGTCGCCGTCCGCGCGCGGCTGCGGCACGCGCGTCTGCAGCGCGGGACACCGCGATGACGCCGCGCCAGCGTCGCTTCGGCTGGATCGCCGCGGGGCTCGCCGTGCTGGGCGTGGCCGTCGCGCTGGTGCTCAACGCATTCCAGTCGAACCTCGTGTTCTTCTTCTCGCCATCGCAGGTGATCGCGCACGAAGCGCCGAACGGGCGCGCGTTTCGCATCGGCGGCATGGTGGTCGATCATTCGCTGAAGCGCGACCCCGGCTCGCTGACGGTGCGCTTCGAAGTCACCGACACCGCGCAAACGATCCCCGTCGTCTACACGGGACTGTTGCCCGACCTCTTCAAGGAAGGCAAGGGCGTGGTCGCAGAAGGCACGCTCGGCGGCGACGGCGCGTTCCACGCGACCGAGGTGCTGGCGAAGCACGACGAGAACTACATGCCGCCCAACGCCGCGGCGGCCATCAAGGAAGCACGCGAAGGCATGAAGATGAAAACCGTCGCGGGCACGCAATGATCGCCGAGCTCGGCAACTTCGCGCTGATGGTCGCGCTGATCGTCGCGCTGGTGCAGTCGGTGGTGCCGATGTGGGGCGCGTGGCGGCGCGATCCGGCGCTGATGGCCATCGCGCGGCCGGCGGCCACGCTGCAGTTCGTGCTGGTGGCGGTCGCATTCGCCGCACTCGCGTACAGTTTCGTCACCAGCGACTTTTCGGTGCTCAACGTCGCGCAGCACTCGTACTCGACGCTGCCGCTGCAATACAAGTTCGCGGCGACGTGGGGTTCGCACGAGGGCTCGCTGCTGCTGTGGCTGCTGATGCTGACCGGCTGGGGATTCGCCGTCGCGCTGCGCAGCCACAACCTGCCCCCGGTGCTCGCCGCGCGCGTGCTGTCGGTGATGGGCATCATCGCCGTCGGCTTCCTGCTGTTCCTGCTGTTCACGTCGAACCCGTTCGAGCGCCTGATTCCCGCCGCCATCGAAGGCAGCGACCTGAATCCGCTGTTGCAGGACCCGGGCATGGTCGTGCACCCGCCGATGCTCTACATGGGTTATGTCGGGTTCTCCGTCGCGTTCGCGTTCGCCATCGCCGCGCTGATCGGCGGGCGGCTCGACGCGAGCTGGGCGCGCTGGTCGCGGCCGTGGACGACGGTCGCGTGGTGTTTCCTGACGATGGGCATCGCGCTCGGCAGCGCGTGGGCGTACTACACGCTCGGCTGGGGCGGCTGGTGGTTCTGGGATCCGGTGGAGAACGCGTCGTTCATGCCGTGGCTCGTCGGCACCGCGCTGATCCATTCGCTGGCCGTCACCGAGAAGCGCGGCACGTTTCGTAGCTGGACGGTGCTGCTGGCGATCATCGCATTCTCGCTGTCGCTGCTCGGTACGTTCCTGGTGCGCTCCGGCGTGCTGACCTCGGTGCACGCATTCGCGACCGACCCTGCGCGCGGCGTGTTCGTGCTGCTGTTCCTCGCCATCGTCGTCGGCGGATCGCTGGCGCTGTTCGCATGGCGTGCGGGTGCTGTCGGCGGCGGCGCGGCGTTCGGGCCGGTGTCGCGCGAGTCGATGCTGCTCGCCAACAACGTACTGCTGGTCGTCGCGATGGCGAGCGTGCTGCTCGGCACGCTCTATCCGCTGATGATCGATGCGCTGCATGCGGGCAAGATCTCGGTGGGGCCGCCCTACTTCCAGTCGGTGTTCTATCCGCTGATCGCACCGCTGGTGTTCCTGATGGGACTCGGGCCGGTGGCGGCCTGGCGCAAGGCCGAGCTGCCCGCGATCTGGACGCGCGTTCGCTGGGCGTTCGCCGTCGCGCTCGTCAGCGCGTTGCTGTTGCCGTTCACGCTGGGTAGCTGGAAGCCGCTGGTCGCATTCGCGCTGTTCCTTGCGCTGTGGGTGGTGACCACCACGGTGGCGATGGTCGTGCAGCGTTTCCGCGCGTCGCCGCAGCGCGGCCTGCGCGCGAAGTTCGCCGCCAATACCGCGGCGTGGTACGGCATGCTGGTCGCGCACCTCGGCATCGCCGTGTTCATCGTGGGTGTCACGCTGGTCTCCGGCTACGGCGTGGAGCGCGACGTGCGCCTCGACGTGGGACAGGGCGTGGATGTGGGGGGCTATACGTTCACGTTCCGCGGCGTCGAGCCGGCGCCAGGCCCCAACTACCATGCGCTGATCGGCACGATCGACGTGTCGCGCAATGGCAAGCTGGTGCGTACGCTGAAGCCCGAGAAGCGCGTGTTCAATGCGTCGGGACAGACGATGACCGAAGCCGCGATCGCCACGCGGATCACCGGCGACCTCTACGTGTCGCTCGGCGAACCGGTCGCCGAAAACGGTGCGTGGGGCACGCGCGTCTACATCAAGCCGTTCGTCGACTGGATCTGGTTCGGCGCATTCATCATGGCGCTCGGCGGTTTCATCGCGGTCAGCGACCGGCGCTACCGGATCGCGGTGGCGGCGCGCGTGAGCGCCGTGATGCGCAACGCGGCAGCGTGACGACGTCGATGAAGAAGGCCGTCGCCCCGTCATTCCCGCGAAGGCGGGAATCCAGCGTCGTTGCATCGATGCTGGAACACGGCCACGGAATTCCCGCCTTTGCGAGGATGGCGGAGACGCAATGAAGTCCGCCTGGAAATGGTCGCTCCCGCTCGCCGTGTTCGCAGCGCTGGTGATTTTCCTGTACGTCGGTCTCTACCGCGATCCGCGCGAAGTGCCGTCGCCGCTGATCGGCAAGCCGGCGCCCGCGTTCGCGCTGCGCCAGCTCGACACGCCGCAACAAACGCTCGGCACCGCCGACATGCATGGCAAGGTGTGGCTGCTCAACGTGTGGGCATCCTGGTGCGAATCGTGCCGCATCGAACATCCGTTGCTGGTCGAAATGGCACGACAGAACATGGCACCGATCATCGGCCTCGACTACAAGGACAAGGATGACCTCGGCAAGGCGTGGCTCGCCGAGCGCGGCAACCCGTACGCGGCGTCGGTGGTGGACGCCGACGGTCGTGTGGGCATCGACTGGGGCGTGTACGGCGTGCCGGAGACGTTCGTCATCGACAAGCGCGGCGTGATCCGCTACAAGCAGATCGGCCCGGTCACCGCCGAGGCGCTGCAACGCTCGATCGTGCCGCTGATCCGCGAGCTGCAAAGGGAATCGTGATGCGTGGAATCGTGATGCGCGCGCGAGGGTTGTTCGCCTGTGTTGCGCTGATAGCGAGCACAATTGCGACCGGGGCGCTCGTGCAGCTTTCGCCAGCGGTAGCCGCGACGCAGGCTGCGCCCGATGCCACCGCCGCCCGATCGACGTCAGCACCACCACCCGCATCAGCACTCGATGCGCGCCTCAAGAAACTCGAGCTCGGATTGCGCTGCCTCGTCTGCCAGAACCAGACACTGGCGGATTCGGATGCACCGCTCGCCGCGGACCTGCGCGGCGAGATCCGCGAGCTTGCCGTGGCCGGAAAAAACGACGACGACATTCGCTCGTTCCTGACGGCGCGCTACGGCGACTTCGTGCTTTACAACCCGCCGGTGCAGCCGAACACGTGGCTGCTGTGGTTCGGGCCGTTCATTCTCCTCGCAGCCGGCATGCTCGTGTGGTGGCGAATGAGCCGCGCATCAGGCCACGTCGCGGCCGACGATCCGGCGCGTCGAACCGCAGACGCCGACGCGTCGCGCGGCCGCGCGCTGCTGGAGTGAGGTAACGCTACACAAAACGCGAAGCATCTCGCCGGGCGGCGCGGTCGCGCGCGGTGTCGCCGGCGTTAGTCGCGCATCGCGCAGCGTGCGCTCGCAACACCGTGGCCGCCCGGGCCGTCAAACCGCGCCGCGCGTGCCACCTGCCGCAGCGTCCTCGGGCGTCAACGCGTGGCCGCATTGCCAGCACAGGTCGAACGTGGCCGGGTTGTCCTCGCCGCAGTGCGCGCAGTGGCGCGTGCCCGTGCGTGAACGCTCGACGTTGTATTCGCGCAACACCGCCTCGGCGCGCGCGAGGTCGTTGTCATCGTCCAGCCACAGCTGCGGCTGCGCGACGTCGGGCGGCACGTCGCCGACGATCGACTGCGCGTGCTCGTTGAACACGTGCGTGGCGATGCCCGAGTGCATCAGGCGATCGCGCAACAGGTAAGCGTCGGTGCGGTTGCGCGCCACGAAGAATCGCTTCATCGCATCGCCATCATGTGTAACGGCCGCCGTGCTGCTGCCAGCGCCACGCGTCGGCGCAGATGGTGTCGAGATCGCGCGTTGCATGCCAGCCGAGCGTGCGCTCGGCGAGCGCCACGTCCGCGTAGTAGCAGGCGACGTCGCCCAGGCGCCTCGGCGCGAACGCCTTCGCGATGCGCCGCCCGCACGCCTTTTCGAATGCGGCCACCACTTCCAGCACCGAATAGCCGCGTCCCATGCCGAGGTTCAGCGTGACCGCGCCTTCGCTGCGCGCGAGCAGGTCGAGTGCTGCGACGTGGCCCTGCGCGAGATCGTCGACGTGGATGTAGTCGCGCACGCCGGTGCCGTCGGGCGTTGGCCAGTCGCTGCCGTAGATCGACAGCTCGCTGAATTCGCCGGCCGCGATCCGGCACAGCAGCGGCACGAGGTTCGCGGGCTTGCCGCGCGGCGCTTCGCCGATCGCCGCCGATGCGTGCGCGCCGGCCGGATTGAAGTAGCGCAGGTTGGCGACACGCCAGTTGGGATTGGCACGTGCCAGGTCGCGCAGGAATTCCTCGGCGACGCGCTTGGTGCGCCCGTAGACGCTGTGCGGGCGCAGCGGCGCCCCCTCGGCCACCGGCAGCGCATCCGGCTGCCCGTACACGGTGGCCGAGCTCGAGAACACCAACGTGCCCACGCCCGCCTCGCCCATCACCCCGGCCAGTGCGAACGTGCCGCCGATGTTGACGTCGTAGTAGGCAAGCGGACGCAATTCGCCTTCACCCACCGACTTCAATCCCGCGCAATGCACGACGGCAGCGATCGGGTACTGGTGAAACGTGCGCCGCAGTGCATCGGTGTCGCGCACGTCGGCTGCAACGCACGCGATCGGTTGCGCGGTCAGCGCCGACAGGCAGGCGATGACTTCGCGGTCGCTGTTGGAAAAGTCGTCGAGCACCACGGGCACGCGGCCGGCCGCTGCGAGCGCGGCGACGACATGCGAGCCGACATAGCCGGCGCCGCCGGTGACAAGAACGGTGGAACTCATGCGCCGATGCTACCGCATGCGCGCGGCCACGCAACAAAAAGCCGGGACGAATCCCGGCTTTTGCTGGTGCGCGTGCGCCGCCGTGCCGTCACTTCACCTTCTTGGCGACCTTGGCCTTGTCGGTATCGTCTTTCGCCGCTTTCTTCGCGTTGCCGGCGCCCGACTTCTTCTTGTCGTCCTTGGCCGCCTTCTTCGCGTCGTCCTTCGCCTTCTTCGCTCTTTCCTTGGTCTCGTCCTTCGCCTTCTTCGCGGATTCCTTGGCGACCTTCTTCGCTTCGGCCTTGTCTTCATCGGTGACGACCACCGGTGCCGCCTTGTCGACGAGCTCGATCAGTGCCATCGGTGCGGCATCGCCCTGGCGGAAGCCGAACTTGAGGATTCGCAGGTAGCCGCCCTGGCGTGCGGAAAAGCGCGGGCCGAGCTCGTTGAAGAGCTTGGTGACGATGTCGCGATCGCGCAGGCGATCGAACGCCAGCCGGCGGTTGGCGAGCGTCGGTGTCTTCGCCATCGTGATCATCGGCTCGGCGACGCGGCGCAATTCCTTCGCCTTCGGCAGCGTCGTCTTGATCGCCTCGTGCAGGAACAGCGAGTTCATCATGTTGCGCAGCATCGCGAGGCGATGGCTGCTGGTGCGGTTGAGCTTTCGAAGCCCGTGACGGTGACGCATGATCTGACCTTTCGCTAGGTGGCGCCGGTTCGCACAGCGCTCGTTCTTGCTCTTTACTTGTTCCTGTCGTCAAAAAAGATCCGGCTCTGCCGGTCTTTTTCGAGTGACTAATCCCGTAAAAAGTAGGGGTTTACTTTTTACGGCCGATCGAGCCCAGCCGGCGGCCAGTTTTCCAGCTTCATGCCGAGCGACAGTCCGCGCGACGCGAGCACTTCCTTGATTTCGTTGAGCGACTTGCGGCCGAGGTTCGGCGTCTTCAGCAGCTCGGTCTCGGTGCGCTGGATCAGGTCGCCGATGTAATAGATGTTCTCGGCCTTGAGACAGTTGGCCGAGCGCACGGTGAGCTCCAGGTCGTCGACCGGGCGCAGCAGGATCGGATCGACCTGCGGCGACGCACGCTCGGACGCCGGCGAGTCGGTGCCCTTGAGATCGGCGAACACCGACAGCTGCTCGACCAGCACGGAGGCGGCAAAGCGCACCGCCTGCTCGGGCTCGACGACGCCATTGGTCTCGATATCCAGCACCAGCTTGTCGAGGTCGGTGCGCTGCTCGACGCGCGCGCTTTCGACCGCGTAGCTGACGCGACGCACCGGCGAGAACGACGCGTCGAGCAGGATGCTGCCGATCGAGCGGCCGCCTTCCGGCTTCGGACGCGACGTCGCGGGCTGGTAGCCACGGCCCTTTTCGACACGGATCTCCATCTCGATCTTGCCGCCTGCCGTCAGGTGCGCAATGATGTGCTCGGGATTGATGATCTCGACGTCGTGGTTGGGCTCGATGTCGGCCGCGGTGACCGGGCCTTCGCCCGACTTGGCGAGGCGCAGCGCGATATGGTCGCGGTTGTGCAGCTTCAGCACGACACCCTTCAGGTTGAGCAGGATGTCGACGACGTCTTCCTGCACGCCGTCCAGCGCCGAGTACTCGTGCAGCACGCCGGTGATCTTGACTTCGGTGGGCGCGAACCCGGGCATCGACGAGAGCAACACGCGGCGCAGCGCGTTGCCCAGCGTATGCCCGTAGCCGCGCTCGAACGGCTCCATCACCACCTTGGCGTGGAACGGCGAGGTGCTCTGCACATCGATGATGCGCGGTTTCAACAAGGCGTTGCTTTGCATGCGGATCCCTTATTCGTATCCGTGATGGCGCCGGCGAAGTTCGCCGGCGCTAAGGATTACTTCGAGTACAGTTCGACGACGAGGCTTTCATTGATGTCCTGGCCAAATTCCGAACGGTCAGGCGCACCCTTGAACGTGCCCGAAAGCTTCTTCGGGTCGACTTCGACCCATGCGGGGAAGCCGACTTTTTCGGCGAGCTGCAGCGCATCGATGATGCGCAATTGCGTTTTCGACTTCTCGACGACGCCGACGGCTTCGCCGCCCTTCAGCAACGCCGAGGGAATATCGAGGCGCTTGCCGTTGACGGCGATCGCACCGTGCGTGACGAGCTGGCGTGCCTCGGCGCGCGTCGAGCCGAAGCCCATCCGGTAGACGACGTTGTCGAGCCGCGATTCGAGCAGTTTCAACAGGTTTTCACCGGTCGAGCCCTTGCGGCGGTTCGCCTCGGCGAAGTAGCGGCGGAACTGGCGC
This sequence comes from Casimicrobiaceae bacterium, assembly GCA_036509805.1. Taxonomy (GTDB): domain Bacteria; phylum Pseudomonadota; class Gammaproteobacteria; order Burkholderiales; family Casimicrobiaceae; genus VBCG01. Next base: position 4,616 of record DATCFA010000429.1, on the reverse strand, counting down.
TCGAGGATGCCGTAGATGCGGCGCAGCTTCTGTTTTTCGCGCAACTGCACGCCGTAGTCCGACGTGCGCATGCCCGACTTCACGCCGTGCTGGCCGGGCTTGGTGTCGAGCTTGCACTTGGAGTCGAGCGAGCGGCGCGCGCTTTTGAGGAAAAGGTCGGTGCCTTCCCGCCGCGCCAGCTTGCATTTGGGTCCGATGTATCGAGCCATCTTTTTGCCCTGTCGAGTTAGATTCTGCGGCGCTTCGGCGGACGGCAGCCGTTGTGCGGCACCGGCGTCACGTCGGTGATCGACGAGATCTTGAAGCCCAGCGCGTTCAGTGCACGCACCGCCGATTCGCGTCCGGGGCCGGGACCCTTGATGCGCACCTCGAGGTTCTTCACGCCGCATTCCTGCGCGGCGCGTCCGGCTGCTTCGGACGCGACCTGTGCTGCGAACGGCGTCGACTTGCGCGAGCCCTTGAAGCCCGCACCGCCCGACGTCGCCCACGACAACGCGTTGCCCTGGCGATCGGTTATCGTGATGATCGTGTTGTTGAACGACGCGTGGATGTGCGCGATCCCTTCCGAGATGTTCTTCTTGACCTTCTTGCGTACGCGCGACGCCGACGCTGCCTTGTGTGACGGTTGCTGTGCCATCGTCTATCCTTCGTTTACTTCGTTACGCCCTTGGACAACGCGACCGTACGGCCCTTCTTCGGACCCTTGCGCGTGCGTGCATTGGTGCGCGTGCGCTGGCCGCGGACCGGAAGTCCCTTGCGGTGGCGCGTGCCGCGGTAGCAGCCCAGGTCCATCAGGCGCTTGATGCTCATCGTCACCTCGCGGCGCAGGTCGCCTTCGACGGTGAACTTGGCCACCTGCTCGCGCAGCTTGTCCATCTGCGCATCGGTCAAGTCCTTGACCTTGACGTTCGGCGCAATGCCGGACGCCGCGCAGATCGCCTTCGCGCGCGGGCGCCCGATGCCGTAGATCGCGGTCAGCGCGATCTCGGTGTGCGAGTGATTCGGAATGTTTACGCCTGCGATGCGGGCCATGTTTTACCTGTCCTGGTCGAATGTGCTGTGCCGGTCGCCTGCGCGATCAACCCTGCCGCTGCTTGTGACGCGGCTCGGTGCAGATCACCCGCACCACGCCGTTGCGGCGAATGATCTTGCAGTTGCGGCAAATCTTCTTCACGGATGCCAATACTTTCATTTCCATCTCCTCGGCCGGCCATCCCGGGGCGCCTCAATGGCGCCGCGCGGGCAACTCGGCGGCTACTGATCCCTGTCAACTGTCAACTGACTCCTGACGTCACTTCGCCCGAAACGTGATCCTCGCCCGCGACAGGTCGTACGGCGTCAACTCGACGGTCACCTTGTCGCCCGGCAGGATCTTGATGTAGTGCATCCGCATCTTTCCCGATATGTGACCGAGGACGATGTGGCCATTCTCGAGCTTCACGCGAAACGTGGCATTGGGCAGCATCTCCACGACTTCGCCCTGCATCTGGATTACGTCTTCCTTGGTCATCAACGCGTCGGCAGGCCGCCCTTGAAATTGGCTTTCTTGAGCAGGCTCTCGTACTGCTGCGACATCATGTACGCCTGGACCTGCGTCATGAAGTCCATCGTCACCACGACGATGATCAGCAGCGAGGTACCGCCGAAATAGAACGGCACGTTCTTCCAGGCGATCAGGAAATTCGGGACGAAGCACACCACCACCAGGTAGACCGAGCCCAGCAGCGTCAGGCGCAGCGTGATCTTCTCCAGGTACTTCGCCGTCTGCTCACCCGGACGATAGCCGGGGATGTATGCGCCACTTTTCTTCAGGTTGTCCGCCGTGTCCTTCGGGTTGTACTGCAGCGCCGTGTAGAAGAAGCAGAAGAACACGATCGCCGCCGCGTACAGAATCTCGTGCACCGGCTGGCCGGGGGCGAGCGTCGCCGCCAGGTCACGCAACCAGATCGTGTGCTCGCCCGAGCCGAACCACTGCGCGATCGTCGCCGGGAACAGGATGATCGACGACGCGAAGATCGGCGGGATCACGCCGGCCATGTTGAGCTTCAGCGGCAGATGCGAGCTCTGTCCCTGGTAGACCTTGTTGCCCACCTGCCGCTTCGCGTAATTGACCAGGATCTTGCGCACCGCGCGCTCGACGAACACCACGAATGCCGTCACGCCGACCACCAGCAATACGATGCCGATGATGAGCATCCACGAGTACGCGCCGGTGCGGCCCTGCTCGAGCGTCAGTCCCACCGCATTCGGCAGTCCCGCCGCAATGCCGGCGAAGATGATCAGCGAAATGCCGTTGCCGAGCCCGCGCTCGGTGATCTGTTCGCCCAGCCACATCAGGAACATCGTGCCGGTGACCAGCGTTATCGCCGACACCAGGCGGAACTGCAGGCCGGGGTCGATCACCAGGTTCGGCTGCGATTCGAGCGCCGCTGAAATCGCCAGCGCCTGGAACAACGCGAGGCCCAGCGTCGCGTAGCGCGTGTACTGCGTGATCTTGCGCGTGCCCGACTCGCCTTCCTTCTTCAGCGCCTCGAGCGATGGCATCACCACCGTGCACAGTTGCATGATGATCGACGCCGAGATGTACGGCATGATCCCCAGCGCGAAAATCGAAAAGCGCGACAGCGCGCCCCCGGAAAACACGTTGAACAGTCCGAGGATTCCGCCTTCCTGCGACTTGAACAGGTCGTCGAGCACGGCCGCGTTGATTCCCGGGACAGGAATGTGCGTGCCGGCGCGATAGACGACCATCGCTCCCAGCAGGAACCACAGCCGGCGCTTCAGGTCCGCGTACTTCGATCCGCTTTTCAGCGCGGGATTGGCAGTTGCCAAGTCTTTTCCTCGATTCGTTGCGCGTAGGTCAGGCGACGCTGCCGCCGGCGGCTTCGATCGCCGCCTTGGCGCCCTTGGTGGCGAGCACGCCGGTCAGCTTGACCGCGCGGTCGAGCTTGCCGTTCAGGATCACCTTCGCCTGCTTGGCCGACGCCGGGACGATGCCCGCCAACTTGAGCGCGCCAAGGTCGATGTCGGTGACGGGCAGCCGCGAAAGCTCGGACAGGCGCACTTCGGCGGTGTCCTTCTTCGTCAGCGACACGAAGCCGCGCTTGGGCAGCCGCCGCTGGAATGGCATCTGCCCGCCTTCGAAACCGACCTTGTGGAAGCCACCCGAACACGACTTCTGGCCCTTGTGCCCGCGGCCGGCCGTCTTGCCCAGGCCCGAGCCGATACCCCGCCCAACGCGGCGGCGCGGCTTCTTCGAGCCCTCTGCGGGCTTGATCGTGTTGAGACGCATCGCGTGCTCCGTATCCTTTTTCCCGCAACGCCCTATTTGGCGGCGGGCTCGGCAACCTTCAACAGGTAGCCGACCTTGTTGATCATTCCGCGCGTCGCGGGCGTGTCGATCACTTCGACCGAGTGGTTGGTCCACTTGAGTCCCAGCCCGCGGACGGTGTCCTTGTGGCTTTGCTTGGTGCGGCAAATGCCCTTCACCAGGGTCAGCCTGATTTTCTTCGTCTCGGCCATCGCGCTACGCTCCGGTGATCTCTTCGACCGTCTTGCCGCGCTTGGCGGCGATGTCGGCGGGCGCACTGCCCTTCTCGAGCGCGTTGAGCGTCGCGCGCACGACGTTGTAGGGGTTGGTCGGGCCGTGGCACTTGGCGAGGATGTTCGACACGCCGACCACCTCGAACACCGCGCGCATCGCGCCGCCGGCGATGATGCCGGTACCATCGGCCGCCGGCTGCATGAAGACCTTGGTGGCGCCGTGGCGGCCTTCGACCGCGTGATGCAGCGTGCCCTTCTTGAGACGCATCTTGCGCAGGTTGCGGCGCGCTTCCTCCATCGCCTTCTGCACGGCGACCGGCACTTCCTTCGCCTTGCCCTTGCCCATGCCGATTCGGCCGTCGCCGTCGCCGACCACCGCCAGCGCCGCAAAGGCCATGATCCGCCCGCCCTTCACCACCTTGGTGACGCGGTTGATCGAGATCATCTTTTCCTTGAGGCCATCGCTGCGGTCGTCCTGCTGCTGCATCCGCGCCATTTTCGGGTTCATCGCCATAGGTCAACCATCCGCATCAGAACTTGAGACCGCCCTCGCGGGCGGCTTCGGCCAGCGCTTTCACGCGGCCATGAAATCGGAATCCCGCGCGATCGAACGCAACGGTCTCGATGCCCAGCGCTTTCGCCTTCGACGCGATGCGCTTGCCGACGGCCGTCGCGGCGGCCACGTTGCCGCCGTTCTTCACGTCCTTGCGCACGTCCGCCTCCAGCGTCGAAGCACTGGCCAGCACCTTGTCGCCTTCGGGCGCGATGATCTGCGCGTAGATGTGCGTGTTGGAGCGCGCGACCACCAGCCGCGTCGCACGTTGCTCGGCAATGCGCACCCGGGTTTTGCGGGAACGGCGGGCTCGAGCCTGTCTCTTGTTCATAAATTCCTCGTCGAAAAGTAAAAACCTACTTTTCGCCGGTTTGGCTACCCAAAAATCGCAGGCAGAGCCTGACGATTTTTGGTCGCAAAATCGACGTAGGTCTATTTCTTCTTTGTTTCCTTGAGCTTGACGATTTCGTTCGAATAGCGCACACCCTTGCCCTTGTACGGCTCGGGCGGCCGGTAGGCG
>DATCFA010000428.1:0-4484 GCA_036509805.1 Casimicrobiaceae bacterium | reverse complement strand
GCGAGCTTCGCCGAAGTGGACGCCAACCCGAATCCGCTGCGCGAGGAGGTGTGTCCGCTGGTGCTGGACGACGGCGCGACGCTGCTCGGCGACGCGCCGGGCCTCGGTGTCGAGCCCGACCTCGAGCGGCTGCGCCGATATCGCGTGCAGACGCACTGACACTGCAGCCGGCGCGGATGTTGCGCTGCGGTATGATCGATCACTCCCATGAATGCGATCGACAGCACCCTGTTCGCGGATGAGGCGCCGCGGCTGCGCGAAATCCCGTACAACTACACGTCTTTCTCCGACCGCGAAATCGTCATTCGCCTGCTCGGCCCGCGCATGTGGACGCTCCTCGAGGAGCTGCGCGGCGAACGGCGCACCGGTCGATCGGCGCGGATGCTGTTCGAGGTACTGGGCGACATCTGGGTGGTCGAGCGCAATCCCTACCTGCAGGACGACCTGCTCGACAATCCCCGCCGGCAAAAACTGCTGGTCGAGGCGCTGCGCCATCGGCTCGGTGAAATCGAGCTGCGGCGGCAAGCGGCGAAGCGCGCGCCCGAAGGCATGGACGCCGAGCGCGACGCAAAGGTGGGCACGCTGATCGACGCCGCGTGCAAGGCGGTCGACCGCTTCGCGCAGGGATTCGTCGACACCGCGCAACTGCGCAAGCGCACGCTGCGCGTGCTGTCGCGCTACACGCACAAGCAGAACGTCGCGTTCGACGGGCTGGCGCGGGTGTCGCACGTCACCGACGCCACCGACTGGCGGATCGAGTATCCGTTCGTCGTGCTGCATCCGGAAAGCGCGGAAGAAGTGCGCGCGCTGGTGCAGGGCTGCATCGAGCTGGGACTGACGATCATCCCGCGCGGCGGCGGCACCGGCTACACGGGCGGCGCGATCCCGCTGACGGCACGCAGCGCCGTCATCAACACCGAAAAGCTCGAGCGGCTGTCGGCGATCGAGTCGATCGCGCTGCCGGGGCACGCGATGCCGGTGGCGACGATCGACGCCGGCGCCGGCGTGGTGACCAAGCGCGTGATGGACGCGGCCGAATGCGCGGGCCTGGTGTTCGCCGTCGACCCGACCTCCGCCGACGCGTCGTGCATCGGCGGCAACGTGGCGATGAACGCCGGCGGCAAGAAGGCGGTGCTGTGGGGGACAGCCCTCGACAACCTGCTGTCGTGGCGGATGGTGACTCCCGACGCCGAGTGGCTCGACGTCACGCGCGTCGACCACAATCTGGGCAAGATCCACGACGCGTCGCAGGCGACGTTCGAGCTCGTGTGGCGTTCGGCGGACGGACAGTCGGTCAAGCGCACCGAAACGCTGGTGGTCCCCGGCGCGCAGTTTCGCAAGATCGGGCTCGGCAAGGACGTCACCGACAAGTTCCTCGCAGGCCTTCCCGGCGTGCAGAAGGAAGGCTGCGACGGTGTGATCGTCAGCGCACGCTTCATCCTGCACCGGATGCCGCCGGCGATCCGCACCGTGTGCCTCGAGTTCTTCGGGCAGGTGCGCGATTCGACGCCGGCGATCGTCGACATCAAGAGCCATCTCGACAATCATCCGCACGGCGCGATCCTCGCGGGCCTCGAGCATCTGGACGAACGCTACGTGAAGGCCGTCGGCTACGCGACCAAGGCCAAGCGCCACGGCCGGCCGAAGATGGTGCTGATCGGTGACATCGTCGGCGAATCTGAGGATGGCGTCGCGCGCGCGGCATCGGAAGTCATTCGCATGGCGAACGCGCGCGGCGCCGAAGGTTTCGTTGCGGTGTCGGCGGATGCGCGCAGGAAATTCTGGCTCGACCGCGCGCGCACCGCCGCCATCGCCAAGCACACCAACGCGTTCAAGATCAACGAGGACGTGGTGATTCCGCTGCCGCGGCTCGGCGACTACACCGACGGCGTCGAGCGCATCAACATCGAGCTTTCGATCCGCAACAAGCTGAAGCTTGCAGCCGCGCTGTCGGCGATGCTGCGTGCACCGGATTTCGCGCGCCTGCTCGACACCGATCCGGAGAAGCGGCCGGACGACGACACCGTTGCCACGAAGCTCGACGAGGCGCGCGTACTGGTCGACGCGGTGACCGCGCGCTGGGCGGACCTGCTCACGCGCATCGACGCCACGTTCGCGGCGCTGCAGGATCATTCCGATCGCGTGTCGTGGAAGGCCGAGCTGCGGGCGCCGCTCGAGGAAATATTCGCGGGGCTCGCGTTCACCCCGGCGCGCGCGGAGATGCGCGCGCTGCATGCGCGCATCCTGCGCGGCCGCGTGTTCGTCGCGCTGCACATGCACGCGGGCGATGGCAATGTGCACACCAACATCCCCGTCAATTCGGACGACTACGCGATGCTGCGCGAGGCGAACGCCGCCGTCGCGCGGATCATGGCGCTCGCGCGCGCGCTCGACGGCGTGATTTCGGGCGAGCACGGCATTGGCATCACCAAGCTCGAATACCTGACCGACGAGGAGCTCGCCCCGTTCGCCGCGTACAAGCAGCGGGTCGACCCGGAAGGGCGCTTCAACCAGGGCAAGCTGTTGCGCCACGCGGCGCTGCCGGCCGACCTTTCCAACGCATACACGCCGAGCTTTTCGCTGATCGGCCACGAAAGCCTGATCCTCGAGCAGAGCGAGATCGGCGGCATTACCGACTCGATCAAGGACTGTCTGCGCTGCGGCAAGTGCAAGCCGGTGTGCGCGACGCACGTGCCGCGCGCGAATCTCCTGTATTCGCCGCGCAACAAGATCCTTGCCACCTCGCTGTTGACCGAGGCGTTCCTCTATGAGGAGCAGACGCGCCGCGGCGTCAGCCTGCGCCACTTCGATGAATTCTCGGACGTCGCCGATCATTGCACCGTGTGCCACAAGTGCAAGAATCCGTGTCCGGTCGACATCGACTTCGGCGACGTGTCGATCGCGATGCGCAACCTGCTGCGCAAGCAGGGCAGGCACAGGCCCAGCATCGGCACGCGGCTCGCGATGGCGTTTCTCACCGCGTCCGATCCGGCGACGGTGAAGCTCCTGAAGACGCTGATGATCGACATCGGCTATCGCGTCCAGCGTCTTGCGTACACGGTCGCGCGACGTACCGGCGTCGTGCGCGCGCAAACCGCACATCCGCCGGCGAGCGTGGGTGCCCCGTCGCTCAAGTCGCAGGTCATCCATTTCATCAACAAGCCGATGCCCGGCGGATTGCCCAAGCGCACGTCGCGTGCGCTGCTCGACATCGAGGACGATACGATCGTGCCGATCATCCGCGACCCTTCGCGCGTGACCGACGATTCGGATGCGGTGTTCTATTTTCCCGGCTGCGGCTCCGAGCGGCTGTTCTCGCAGGTGGGCCTGGCGACGCAGGCGATGCTGCATCACGTCGGCGCGCAGTGCGTGCTGCCGCCGGGCTACCTGTGCTGCGGGTATCCGCAGACATCGGCCGGCAACCACGACAAGGGCCTCGCGATCACGACGTCGAACCGCGTGCTGTTCCACCGCGTGGCCAACACGCTCAACTACCTCGACATCAAGACGGTCATCGTGTCGTGCGGCACGTGCATGGACCAGCTTCAGAAGTACGAATTCGACAAGATCTTTCCCGGGTGCCGGCTGCTCGACATCCACGAGTACCTGATGGAAAAGAACCTCAAGCTCGAGGGCGTCAGCGGGGTTCGCTACATGTATCACGATCCTTGCCACACGCCGATGAAGACGTATGCGCCGCTGAACGTCGTCAACACGCTGATGGGAGTGCCGGTGGCGTTGAACGACCGCTGCTGCGGCGAATCGGGGACGCTCGCCGTCACGCGGCCCGACGTGTCGACGCAGGTGCGCTTCCGCAAGGAAGAGGAAATGCGCAAGGGTGCGGCGACGCTGCGCGGCGATGACCCCGACGTCAAGGTCAAGGTACTGACGTCATGCCCGTCGTGCCTGCAGGGGTTGTCGCGCTTCGACAACGATTCCGGTACCACCGCCGACTACATCGTCGTCGAAATGGCGCGCCACATCCTGGGTGAAAACTGGATGGCGGAATACGTCGACAAGGTCAACGCGGGGGGCATCGAGCGGGTACTGGTGTGAAAACCGTGGGAACGTACTCCTCTCTCTCCCAAACCACAGGATATTGTTTCATGGTGTAGGGACGGTTGACATCATGATGCGTCTGCATCACGATGCACGGATGCGCACCACCATCGACTTGCCTGAAGACCTGCACCGGATTGCATCGGGTCTTGCCCGCCATACCGGCCGGAGCCTCAGTGGCGTCGTCGCCGAGCTGATGCAACGGGGGCTCGTCATCGCCGCCGAACCAGGCCCGTTGCCCTATGCTCTCGATCCCCGAACCGGATTGCCGGTTGTGCGCTCGCCGCGACCGGTCACCGACGATGACGTGAGGGCGTTGGACGACGATACGTGACGCGGGAAGCGCTGCTCGACGGCAATGTGCTGGTAGCACTCGCCGACGCGGCGCACGTCCATCACATGTATGCCGTTGCGTGGTTCACGGG
>DATCFA010000427.1:0-6746 GCA_036509805.1 Casimicrobiaceae bacterium | reverse complement strand
ATGCGCAGCGTGACGTCGCGCACGATGACCGTGCACAACGTCGCACCGCCTTCGGTGCGTTTCGACAACGCGATTTCAGCATTGAACAGCGTGCCGTCCTTGCGGCATCCGAGCAGATGGTCGCCAGTCATCGTCCGCGACGGCTCCGGGCTCGCGGCAAACGCGCGTATCCAGTGGCGGGCGGGATCGATCGCTTCGGGCGGCAGCAAAAGGTCGAGCGGGCGGCCGCTCACCTCCTGCGCACGAAACCCGAATATGGCCTCGGCGCCCGCGTTGAACACGACGATCCGCTGGTCGGCGTCGACCGAGATGATCGCGTCGGCGGCCATCTGCAGCACTTCACGGTAGCGGGCGTCCGCGGTGCGCTCCGCGTCGTGCATTCGCGCCGCCTCGATGCCGGCGGCGGCGGCATTGGTGAAGATCGACAGCACCTTGACCTGCCCGCTAGTGAACGTGCGACGCTCGCTCAGGCAGTTGACATTGATGACGCCGATGAGCTCGTTGCGCGAGATCATCGGCAGCGAAAGCGCCGACTGGATCTCGGCGCGCGGGTGGCGTGGCAGCCAGCGCGGATCGTCGACGGCGCCCGACAGCACCAGCGGCTCGCGGTGCGTTGCCACCCAGCCCGCGATGCCCTCGGTGCGCGGCACGCGCTTGCCAAGCAGCGCTTCGCGGCGCACGCCGCGCACGGCGACGACCTGCAGCGCCGTGCCGTCCTCGGTGACCAGCATCACCGACGCTTCGTCGGCCTGGAACTGCGCCATCGCGGCGTCGGCGATCCGCTGCAGCAGGATGTCGCGGTCCAGCGTGTGCGCCATCGCCTGGTTCAACTGGTGGATGGCGATCGTGTCGCGCAACTCCATGTTTTCCAGGCGCAGCCTGCGCACGCCGAGCGCGCGCTCGATGACCGGCAAAAGCGTGCGCAGCTTGATGGGCTTCAGCACGTAATCGAGCGCGCCTGCCTGCATTGCCTGCACGGCGGTCTCGATCGTTCCCATGCCGGTCATCAGCACGCCGACGATCTGCGAATCGATCCGCTGCGCTGCCTTCAGCACGGCAACGCCGTCCATGCCGGGCATCATCAGGTCGGTGAGCAGCAGGTCGTGATGGTCGCGCACAAGGCACGCCAGCGCTTCTTCGCCGGTCGTGAAGCCGTCCGCGTCATAGCCTTGCACGCGTAGCGTGTCGCACAGCGCGCGCATCGACGCGTGTTCGTCGTCAACGACCAGGATGCGTGCCTTTTCCATCGCTATTCGCCCGCCTCGGCCATGCACAGGCTTCCCAGCGCATCGCGCAGGTCGCGCAGCCGCGGCGGCTTGGGCAACACGCGGTCGACGCATTCCGGAATGTCGCCTTCGGCGACCAGCCGTTGTCCCCATCCGGTCAGCAGGATCACCGGAGTCGCCGGCGATGCTTGCTTGACGGCGGCAGCGACCTTGCGGCCGTCGACATAGGGCATCCCGAGGTCGGTGATCACCGCGGCGAAGGGCTTGGCGCTCGCCAGCGCCGCCTGAAACGCGGCGATGCCCTCCTTGCCGCCGTTGGCGCTGGTGATCACGTGCCCGTCGGCTTCCAGCGTATCGGTGAGCGACTTCAGCAACACCGGGTCGTCGTCGACGATCAGCACGCGCAGGCGCGTCGGCACCGAATAACTGCCGACCGGATGCGCAGGCGTCGCGCTGTCGCTGCGCACGCCGAAGACAAGGCGCACCGTGGTGCCGCGTCCCGCCTCACTGTCGATCTCGAGCTCGCCGCCGTGCCGGCGGACGATGCCGAACACCATCGCGAGGCCGAGCCCAGTGCCTCGCTCGCCCTTGGTGGTGAAGAATGGCTCGAGACAGCGCCGCCGGGTGTCCTCGTCCATGCCGACGCCCGAGTCCGACACCTCGATGACAACTCCGTCGCGCGGCGCGCCTGTACGCACGCTTTGCATCCGCGTGCGCAGCGTCAGCGTGCCGCCTTCGGGCATCGCATCCACCGCATTCAGCACGAGGTTCGTCAGCGCCTCGCGGATCTCGCTTTCGACGCCCGTGACCTGCGACAGCCCCGCCGCGAGCTCGGTCTTCGCTTCGATCACGACGCCCTGGCGCAACGACATGTCGCTCCAGCGCGCGCGCGTCAAGTCGAGCACCTGCTGCGCGATGTCGTTGAGCTGTACCGGCGCGAGATCGATCTGCGCTTCACGCTGGCGGTAGAACTCGCGCATCCGCGCGACCGTCTGCGCGACATCCTCGACCGCGCGCTGGATCGTGACCAGGTAGCCGCGCGCGCGCTCGCTCAGGCCCGTTTCGGTCTCCAGCAGCGACTCGGTGTACAGCGACACCGGCGACAACGCGTTGTTGATGTCGTGCGCGATGCCGCTCGCCATTTGCCCGAGCGCGCGCAGCCGCTCCTCCTGCATCACCACCTGCTGCGACTGCCGCAGATCCTCGTACGCCTGCCGCAGTGCATCGTGAAGCTGCGCCTGACCTGCGCCGAGCCCCACGTGCTCGCTCAATTGCCGCAGGAATTCGCATTCGACGCTGCTGAACGCCTTCGCCTCGCGGCGCGCCGCGACCAGCACGCCGAACACGTTGCTTTCGAGGCGCAGCGGCGCGAGCACCAGCGAGCGCATGCCCCCTTGGGCAAGCCGGCGCGGAAACGGGAAATCCACCGCACCGATGTCCGGCTCGTAGACCAGGCGCCCGCTCATGCAGCGCGCGAGTCCGTTGTTGTCGACGCTGAACGCGCTGCGCTCCCCTAGCTCGAGCAAGCGCGCCACCGGATCGCTCTTGACGCCGATGCGCTCCACGCGCAGCGTGTTGGTGGTCGGGTCGTGCAACGCCACGCAGCAGAAGTCGACCGGCAGGCTGTCCTCGAGCGTGCGCACGACCACCTGGAAAATGCTCTGCAGGTCCAGGCGTTCGCCGATCGAACGCGTGATCTGGTCGAGCAGGTTCATGTGCTCGAGCTGCTGGCGCACGCGCTGCTCGGTTTCCCGCGTCAGTGCGAGGTTCTGGCGCAGCCGATCCTCGCCTTCGCGCAGCGCCGCAATCTGCGTGGCGAGTGTCTCTGCCATCGTGTCGAACGAGCGCGCGACAACTCCCAGCTCGTCACGCGAATACGGCGGCGACATGCGCGCCGCCAGGTCGCCTTCACGCATGCGTCCGGCAACGCGGGCGAGCGCGCTCAGCGGACGGCGAATGGTGATTTCGGCAACCATCCACGCGATGGCGAAGGCGATCAGCACGATCAATGCGAGCAGCCCGACATTGCGCAGCAGCGCTTCGCGGTGCGGGGCCAGCAGCGCCTCGCGCGGAATGCTGAGCGTGAGCCGCAGGCCCGTCGTGCCGACCGGCGCGAGCCCGCCGACGCGTTCGATGCCGTCCACGCCGCCCACCTCGAAGTAGCCGTTCGGCCGCGCGTTCAGCTCGCGCGAAATCGACGTGTCAGCGTACGACTTGCCGACCCAGTCCGTCGGATCCGGCCAGCGGAAAAGCACGCTCGTATCGCGATCCCAGAGAGTGAGCGCGGTCCCCTCGTCGGTCCAGTTGGTCGCTTTGTCGACGGCGAAGCGGCTAAGACTCACGCCAACGACCAGCACGGCCGTCGGGCGTCCGGAAGCATCGCGCACCGCCAGCGCGATGGGCACGACGTAAGCGCCCGCGCGGCGCGACAGCAGCGTCGCACCCACGACCGGCTCGCCCGACGCCACCGCCTTCGCGAAGTAGTCGCGATCGGCGAGATTCGCCGGCGCACCGGTGCCCGGTTCGATCGTGCACTGGAGCGTGCCATCGGGCGCTATCCCCGACGCGGTCCCTATCTGTGCGTACGGGGCTGCCAGCAGCGCCAGTTGCCGGGCGCAGTCGCCGGGTGTCAGGTTGGCGATCGCCGGAATCTGCGCCATCGATTGCAGCAGCAGGCGACCGCTTTGCAGGTCCTTGTCGAGATCGGCGGCGGCCGAGGTGGCGTGCACCTGCAGGTCGGAGCGTGCGTCGTCGATGTTCTGCATGCTCGCGTGCCAGGCATCGTAAGCCAGCAACGCAAATACCGGCAGCGTGCACACGCAGGCCAGCAGCAGCAAGCGCACCCGGATACCTGTTGGCCACTTCATTGCGAACGACCCTTCCGAATTCCTCATCAAACAGCGACGATCTTTTGCATACCACAGCTTGGCCCTTGGGAGCGCCCTGCGACGGCTGCACTTTAATTCAATAGGGCATCACAAGGGCTTACGTCAAGAAAATCCACGTTTACGACGCCTTGTCATAGTCATGTTGTAGGGGTCAAACGCCTGAAAACCTTGGGGCAAATCAAATGTGCCGGCTGACACACCCCCGGCGAACACCGATACCGGGCCGAAGGTTCCCTGATGTCTTATCGGCATCCGTACGCGCACCCTTAGCGTGCAACGCCGGCGCATGCGAAATAAATGCCAGCGGCGTGCGATGGCGCCTCGCATCGTCATTTTTTCGATGACGCGCGGCGTGACGCCGGCCGGGGATAATGTGCAATGGCCGCTGAAGGCGGCGGCTAACAACCACCGGGCGCGCAAGTGTGCCCTCAGAAAAGGAGCGGACGATGAATGACAGGAAGGCAAGCGTGCATTGGGAAGGCGGCGGCAAGACAGGCCAAGGCAGGATCAGTACCGAGAGCGGTGCGCTGCGCGACTATCCGTACGGATTCGCCAGCCGATTCGAGGAGGACCGCCGCGGCACCAATCCCGAGGAGATCCTCGGCGCCGCACACGCCGCGTGCTTCACGATGGCGTTCGCGTTCGCCTGCGCCCGCGAAGGACTCGAGACCCGCGACATCGACACGCAGGCGGCTGTGCGTCTGAGCAAGCAAGGCGAAGGGTTCGTCATCGATCGCATCGCGCTGACCATGCAGGCGACGCTGCCCGGCGCGGACGACGCCAGGTTCCAGGCAATCGCCGCCGGCGCAAAGCGCGATTGTCCGCTTTCGAAGGCGCTTGCCAGCGTCGCCGACATCACACTGACGGCGACGCTACGCTGAAATAGAACGCTGCGCGCGCGCCCGAGGACGCGGGGCGCACTTTACCTGCCCGCGCGCCGCGGAGGCGCTGGCGCCTCCGCACGATTCTGTTGCGGATCGTCCGCTGCACCGGCGGCGGGATCGTCGCTCAGCGAGTCCGCGTCGACGGCGCGTCCTTCGTCGTCATGCAGCACCGTGTCGACGGCCTGCGTCGCGTCGCGTCCGGCGGCGCCACGTTCGCCCGTGCCCTCGCGGTCGGTGTCGCTGTCCAGGTCCGCGTCGCCGATGTCCGCGCCGGCCGTCGCGCGCGCGCCGCGATCGGGATCCGACGTCGATCCCGCGCGCGGCAACAGTCCGTCATCACCGACGAGGCCCGGGCCGCCTTGGATGTCGCTACCGCTGTCCGACGAATCGCTGGGGCCGAGCGCGGCCGTTCCATGTCCCCTGCGTATGACCGGCGGCGCTGCGCCGCCATCGAGTGTGGTTGCCATCGGTGTTGCTCCTGTCGGGTCGTGGTCGTCGACACAGCATCCGTCCACGCTCCCGCGCGGGCAAGTCGCTAACGGCCGGGATTGCTGTCGGCGCCGGACTACGCGTCCGCGCAGCACCCGTGCGCGTGGACCGCGCAACGCGCAATTGTCGCGTTCGCCTGCATGCGCCGACGCAATCCCGTGTTCGCTCCCATCGGGAGTGGTTTCATCACCGATACCCCGGAGCCGAGCCGAAAGACTGGCACGGCGGGAATGTTCGCCGGCGTCGTGATGTTTACCTCCGCAGCGACGCCGGCGCGTGCGCGCAGCGCCCGTTCGGGCGCGCGCACTTTGTCCAGGGAGGCTGCATGCAGACCATCTTGCGCACGTTCCTTGCCATGTTGTTGGCGTCGCTCGCGCCAGCCACATGGGCGACGTTCCATACGTTCAAGATCGAGCAGATGTACTCGAATGCAGACGGCAGCGTGCAGTTCATCGTCATGCACGAGTCCGAGAACGCCAACGGCGAAAACCTGTGGGCGGGCCACTCGCTGGTCGCGACACACGGAAGCGCCAGCAGCAGCTTCACGTTCCCGGCCAATCTGCCCGGCGGCAGCTGCACGTACACCGGCTGCACGCCGGCGCCCACCGCGGGCAAGCGCGCGCTGATCGCCACGCAGGGTTTTGCGGCGCTGCACCTGGTGACTCCCGACTTCGTCGTGCCGAACGGCTTTCTGGCGACGACGGCAGGGTCGCTCAACTATGCGGGCGTCGACGTGGTCGCGTACGCGCAGCTGCCGGCAGACGGCACGCATGCCATCGACCGCAGCGGCAACTCCATCGCCAACGTCGCGACCAATTTCGCGGGCCAGAGCGCGTCCGTATTGATGACGCCTCCGCCCCCGACCGGCAATGTTGCCATCGAATACTATTTTCCTGCGTGGAACATGTACTTCGTGACCGCGCTGCCCAACGAGGTCACCGCGCTCGATGCCGGCGCGTTTCCGGGTTGGGTGCGCACCGGAGGCCAGTTCAACGTCTATCCGACAACGGCGGCGGCGCCGCCGGCTGGCGCTTCCATCGTTTGGCGTTTCTTCAGCACGACGTTCGCGCCCAAGAGCTCGCATTTCTACACCGCGCTCGAGGTCGAGTACAACGCGCTTTTGACCAACGACAACTGGCAGCTCGAAGGTCCGGTGTTCAACATTCCGGTGCCGGCGACAGACGGCACTTGCCCCAGCGGCACCGTGCCCGTGTATCGGCTGTACAACAACGGGATGGGCGGCGCGCCCAATCACCGAT
>DATCFA010000426.1:0-4922 GCA_036509805.1 Casimicrobiaceae bacterium | reverse complement strand
AGGGCGTCGCCGCGACAACGGCGGCGGAAATCGCCGTGCGCGCCGGCGTCACGCCGGCGCTCGTCCACTACTACTTCCACCCCCGCGAGCGCCTGCTCGACGCCGTCGTCGACGAACGCCTGTCGCGCTTCGTTGCGCATGCGGTGCGCGCGCTGCCGGCCTTTCCCGTGCCCGCGTCAGCGCTGATCGAAGCGCTGGTCGATGGCGTATTCGACGCGGCGCGGCGGATGCCGTGGATGCCGCCGATCTGGATCCGCGAGATCGTCAGCGGCGGCGGCCTGCTGCGCGGGCGGATGATCGGCCACCTGCCGGTCCACGTGATCGCCGCGCTGCAGGCCGCGCTCGCCGACGGCAAGCGCCGCGGCACAGTTGCACGTGACATCGATCCCGCGTTTGCATTCCTGTCGATTGCGGGGGCGACGTTGTTCCCATTGGCCACGCGCTCGCTGTGGGCGCATTTCCCCGGCGGCGGCGCGCTGTCCGCCGCACGGCTGCGGCGCCATGCGCACGCCGTGCTGAGCGGCGGCTTGACAGGGCCGGCGCCACCGGCGAGGACCTCACGATGACCGTTGATCGCATCTGCCGAAAGCTGCGCCGTTGCCACGCAATGCGCGCGGGCGCGCTCGCGCTGCTCGCCTTGGGCGGATGCGGGCATACGGCCCCGCCGGGCTACCAGGGCTACGTCGAAGGCGAATTCGTCTATGTGGGCGCATCGGTCGCCGGCCGCGTCGACTCGCTCGCCGTCCGGCGTGGCGATGACGTCGCCGCCGGCGCGCCGCTGTTCACGCTCGAATCCGACAATGAAACGGCCATGCGCGCACAGGCCGACGCCGAGCTCGAGGCTGCGCAGGCAACGCTTGCCGACCTGAAGGCGGGCAAGCGACCGCCCGAAATCGACGTCACGCGCGCACAACTCGCCGAGGCGCAGGCGACAGAGCGCAAGTCGGCGCTGGAGCTCGCGCGCAACGACGCGCAATACGCGATCGGCGGCATCGCGCGCGCGCAGCTCGACGACGGTCGCGCACTGCACGATGCGGACGTCGCACGCGTGCGGCAGATCGAAAGCCAGTTGAAGGTGGCCGCTCTGCCAAGCCGCGACGAACAGGTACGCGCGCAGGTTTCGCAGGTGGCCGCCGCGCAGGCGGTTGTCGACCAGGCGGCGTGGCGGCTGCGGCAGACGCGTGTCGACGCGACGCGTGCCGGGCAGGTGCAGGACACGCTCTACCAGCCGGGCGAGTACGTTGCCGCAGGTGCTCCCGTGGTCAAGCTGCTGCCGCCCGAAGACGTCAAAGTGCGCTTTTTCGTTCCGCAACCTGCGATCGGCGCGCTCGCCCTCGGCCGGCAAGTCACCATTCACTGCGACGGCTGCAGCGCAGACATTGCAGCGACGTTGAGCTTCGTGTCGACCGAAGCCGAATTCACGCCGCCGATCATCTACAGCAACGAAACGCGCTCGAAGCTCGTGTTCATGGTCGAGGCGCGGCCGGCACCCGTCGATGCGAAGCGGCTGCGCCCGGGCCAGCCGGTGAGCGTCACGCTGCCATGACGGCGTCGGCCGCGATCGCCGGCGCGCGCAGCGACGCCGGCGCGGACAGGCCGGCAGGCACGCCGGCGATCGACGTACACGACCTCCACAAGCGCTTCGGCGACAAGGAGGTCGTCAACGGGTTGTCGATCGTCGTGCAGCGCGGAGAGATCTTCGGCTTCCTCGGTCCCAACGGCAGCGGCAAGACAACGTCGATCCGGATGATGTGCGGCTTGCTGACGCCCGATGCCGGCAGCGGCACCTGCCTCGGCTTCGACATCCGTACCGAAGCCGACGAAATCAAGCGCCACGTCGGCTACATGACGCAGCGCTTCTCGTTCTGGGAAGACCTGACCATTCGCGAGAACCTCGACTTCATCGCGCGCGTGTTCGAAATGCCCGATCGCAAGGAGGCCGTGCGCGCGGCGCTCGACGGGCTGGGGCTGACCGCGCGCGCCAACCAGCTTACCGGCGAGCTGTCCGGCGGCTGGAAGCAGCGGCTCGCGCTGGCGGCGTGCATGCTGCATCGCCCGGACCTGCTGTTGCTCGACGAGCCGACTGCAGGTGTCGACCCAAACGCGCGCCGCGAATTCTGGGAGGAACTGCACAAGCTCGCCGCGCAGGGAATATCGGTGCTGGTCAGCACCCACTACATGGACGAGGCCGAGCGCTGCCACAAGCTCGCGTACATCGCCAACGGCCGGCTGCTCGCACAAGGCACCGCAGCGGACATCATCGCGCAGCAGAAGCTCTTCACGTGGCAGATCACCGGCGGCGACCTGGCCGCACTGTCCTCGCGTGTCGGCACAATGCCGGGCGTCGAGGAGACGGCGGCGTTCGGTGGCGCGCTGCACGTCACCGGCAGCGACGCGGTTGCGCTGGAGACTTCGCTGCGCGCAGCGATCGCCGGCACGGGCGCGCAGATGCAGCGGATCGACACCAGCCTCGAGGACGTATTCATCCACATGATGCGCAAGAGCGGCGTGGGCGACGCAGCGACGCCATGAACCCGCGGGCGCTGCACTCGGGCTACTTCTCGTTCGCGCGCTGGTGGAGCATCGTGCTGAAGGAATTCCTGCAGCTACGCCGCGATCGCATCACGTTCGCGATGATCATCGGCGTGCCGATCGTGCAGCTCACGCTGTTCGGCTATGCGATCAACACCGATCCGAAGCAGATGCCGACGGCGCTGATCACCACCGATACGAGCGAGTTCACGCGCTCGCTGGTGGCGGCGATGCAGGCGTCCGACTACTTTCGCATCGTCGACGGCGACAACGACGAGGAATCGGCGCGTCACGCGCTGGCGCAGGGCCGCGTGCAGTTCGTGCTGACAATCCCGGCGGGCTTCTCGCGCAAGCTGGTGCGCGGCGAGCGGCCCTCGATACTGCTCGAGGCCGACGCCACCGACCCGATGGCCACAGCGATGGCGCTGGCCGCCGCCAACGGCATCGTGCAGAGCGTGTCGGCCAAGGACCTGCGCGGCCCGCTGGCGGCGCTGGCCGCCACGCCGCCGCCGTTCGCCATCGACGTCCACCGGCTGTACAACCCGGAGTCGATCACGCAGTACAACATCGTCCCGGGCCTGATGGGCGTCATCCTGACGATGACGATGGTGATGATGACGGGGCTCGCGATGACGCGCGAGCGCGAGCGCGGCACGATGGAGAACCTGCTGGCGACGCCCGCGCGGCCGCTCGAAGTGATGAGCGGCAAGATCGTTCCCTATATCGTCATCGGACTCGTGCAGGCGACGATCATCCTCGCGGCCGCGTATGCGATCTTCGGCGTGCCGTTCGCCGGCAGCATCGGCGCGCTGTACGTCGCGTCGCTGCTGTTCATCGCCGCCAACCTGACCGTCGGCATCACGTTGTCGTCGCTCGCGCAGAACCAGTTGCAGGCGATGCAGCTGACGTTCTTCTACTTCCTGCCCAACATCCTGCTGTCGGGCTTCATGTTCCCGTTCCAGGGAATGCCGGGCTGGGCGCGCACGATCGGCAGCGTGCTGCCGCTGACGCATTTCAACCGCCTCGTGCGCGGCATCCTGCTGAAGGGCAACGGCTGGGTCGACCTGTGGCCGGACATCTGGCCGCTGCTCGTGTTCACCGCGATCGTGATGACGATTGCGCTCGCGTTCTACCGACGCACGCTCGACTGATGGCGACCTTGCGCCCGCGATCGCCATTGCAGCGCTTTGCGGCGCTCGCTGCACTGCTTGCTGCGCTGCTTGCCGCCGGGTGCACGGTCGGCCCGGATTTTCGCGTGCCGCCGGGTGCGTCGAGCACGGCGTATCTGCCGGGTGCGCCGGCGCGCGCGGGCGCACAGGCCTTCGCCGATGCCGACGACATCCGCGCCGACTGGTGGGCTCTTTTCGCGTCGCCGCGGCTGGATGCGGCGGTGCGTGAATCGCTGGCGTTGAGTCCCACGCTGGATGTGGCACGTGCGAGGCTCATCGAAGCGCAGGAGAATCGCACCGCCGGCGTCGACGCGGCGGCATGGCCGAGTGCCAGCGCGCGTGCCGGTATCGAGCGCGAGCGCATCGATCCCGCGGCGATCGGCTTTCCGCAGGTGCCCAATCCGGGTCCGTTCACGCTGTACGGCGTCGGTGTCGATATCGCCTTCACGTTCGACGTTTTCGGCGGCACGCGACGCGAGCTGGAAGGACTCGCGGCCGCTGTCGATTACCAGCGCTTCGAGCTCGAGGCAGCGCAGCGCACGCTGGCCGCCAACGTGGTCACGACGGCGTTACGGCAGGCGTCGCTCGCCGCGCAGATCGGCACGCTGGGACGTATCATTGCTGCGCAGCGCGATTCACTCGCGATTGCGCAGAAGCGATTCGAACAAGGCGCGATCGCCGCAGTGGACGTCGACAGCCAGCGCGCGCTGCTCGCACAAACCACCGCGCGAATGCCGGGGCTGCGCGCACAGCTCGCACAGAGCGCGCACCAACTCGCCGTCTATGCGGGACACGAGCCCGCAGCCGCGGCCGCGCGTCCGTACACGCTCGCCGATTTCAGCCTGCCGCCGGAGATTCCGCTGACGCTGCCGTCCACGCTCGCACAGCGTCGCCCCGACGTGCGCGCCAGCGAGGCGCTGCTGCACCGCGCGAGCGCCGATGTCGGCGTGGCCAGCGCCAACCTGTTTCCGCGAATCACGTTCGCGGCCAGTGGAGGGTCGACGCGCACGTCGCTGCAGGACCTGGCCAGCGGCATCAACCTGTGGAACATCGGGCTCAATCTCGTGCAGCCACTGACGCGCGGCCCCGAGCTGGCGGCGCGCAAGCGCGCAGCGGTTGCCGCTTTCGATGCTGCCAAGGCGACGTATCGCAGCAGCGTGTTGCATGCATTGCAGAACGTCGCCGACGCGCTGCGCACGCTGGAAGCGGATGCATCGACTT
>DATCFA010000425.1:0-10194 GCA_036509805.1 Casimicrobiaceae bacterium | reverse complement strand
AGGACCTAGCGAAGGGACGCGTACTGGCTTGGGTCGTAAGAGCGGCCTGGTGATCGAGCCGGGCAGCCGGGGCTTCTCGCGGGCGTTTCCTTTCCGACAGATTTCCTAGGGCCACCCGGCGCCTAGGAGCATTGGAAGTAGTTACCGTGCCTATTACGCGATATCTACGCGAAAATTACGAGGGTTACCTATGTGATGCGGGTGCATCTTCTGGGCACCAGTCACCGGCCGCACCCCTCGCTTTTTATCACGCGTCGTGTACCTGCGGCGCGCAACGCATCCGTCCTTGGACAGCGTTCGGCGACCGGATGGTCACCATCGGTCACCATCGGCGGTCGGCCGGCATACACGCCCGATGATCGCATTTTGGTGGCACGCGAGCGCGGCCGCCGTGTAAAGTTGGCGGACGGGACCGCGGGTCCTGCGCGAAATGGCACCGGGCGCGCGCACGCGACGCCGGCCGGCTCGCATCCAACCCGAAAGAGGCGGCGCAACATGGCAACCAGCAAGAAAAACGACTTCATGACCAAGGTGGGGACGGTCGTCGACGCGGTCAAGGACCGTGCGCAGGAAGTGGGCAAGTCGCTGGCCGTCGAAGCCGGCAAGGCCGCTGCCTCGGCGCGCACGGGCCTCGCGAGCGCGTCGGTAACGCTCGGCAAGACGGCGCGCGTCGTCGGCGCGACCGCAGGCGAACTTGCCGCGAGCGCGCAGGAGAAGACGTCGGTTGCCGTGCGTGCGGTCAAGCGCGGGGTCGCCGCCGCGCGCGCTGGCGACACGCCGGCGAAGAAGCCGCGCAGGGTGGCCACGAAAGCGCGCAATGCGGCGACGAAGAAGCCGACCGCTACGACGGTGCGCAAGACTGCGAAGACGGTGCGCAAGGCGGTCAAGACCGCGAAGGCGCCGACGAGCGCGAAGACGCGCAAGCCGCCAGCGACGAAGCCGGCGGTGAAGCGCGGCACGTCGCTCGCGCGCGCGGCCAAGCGATCCACGCGCAAGGCGTCATCGTCATCCAAGTAGCCGCGCATCGAGCGCTTGCGGGGAGAGGCTGTCGTAGACCTCGAACGGCTGGTGGACCCACGGATTGTCCGCCAGGTACGCCACGTGGAAGTCGGGGCGGTATACCGAGCAGGCCTTCCACCACAGCACCGCGGTCTTCAATTCGGTGATCAGCGGAAAGCGCTGCGGCAACGTCTTTACCACCGCTTCGAGCGTGTGGCCGGAGTCGACCATGTCGTCGACCAGCAGCACGCGCTCGCCCAGCGTCGGCCGCGTCATCGTCATGTGCTCGGCGATGACGAGCTCGCCGCGGAGCGTGCCGCCCTTCGCCGCATAGGAATGCGTCGACAGGATGGCGAGCGGCATGTCGAAGATCCGCGACAGCACGTCGCCGACGCGCAGGCCGCCGCGCGCGATGCAGATCACCTGGTTGAACGAGTAGCCCGAATGATGGACGATCTGCGCGAGCTTCTCGACCTGCGTGTTGTATTCGTCCCAGCTGACGGTCAGGCTCATCTTCGTCGATTCCCCATCGATGCGGTGCAGCACCCCGCCATGCGGCGGGGCGGGCCGTCAGTGGAACGGATGATGCACGAGAATCGTCTGCGCGCGGTCGGGGCCGGTGGACACGATCGCGATCGGCACGCCGGTCAGCGCCTCGATCCGTCGCAGGTACGCGCGTGCGTTGTCGGGCAGCGCGTCGAACGATTTCGCGCCGACGCTGCTGTCGCTCCATCCGGGTAGCGTCTCGTAGACCGGTGCGCAGCGTGCAACGGCGTCGGCGCCGGTGGGCACGCGGTCGCAGCGCACGCCATCGAGCAGGTAGTGCGTGCAGATGCGGATTTCGCGCATGCCGTCGAGTACGTCGAGCTTCATGATGCACAGGCCGTCGACGCCCGACAACTCGAACGAGCGCGTCAGCGCCGGGATGTCGAGCCAGCCGCAGCGCCGCGGGCGCTTGGTCACCGAGCCGAATTCCTGGCCGCGCGATGCGAGTCCGGCACCGACGCCGTCGCCGAGCTCGGTCGGAAACGGGCCTTCGCCGACGCGCGTCGTATAGGCCTTGGTGATGCCCAGCACGTAGTCGAGCATCTGCGGGCCGACGCCGCTGCCGGGTGCTGCGGCGCCGGCGATGCAGTTCGAGCTGGTGACGAACGGGTAGGTGCCGTGGTCGATGTCGAGCAGTGCTCCCTGCGCGCCTTCGAACAGCAGCGAGTCGCCGCGCTTGCGCGCCGCCTGGATCAGCGCGGCGACGTCGTCGATCATCGGCACGATCTGCGGCGCCAGCGCCAGCACCTCGTCGCGCGTGCGCGCGAACGGCACCGGCGGCGCCTTCCAGTATTGCGTCAGCACGAAATTGTGAAAGTCGAGCACGCGCTCGAGCTTTTCGGCGAAGCGGTCCGGGTATTGCAGGTCCTGGATGCGCAGCGCGCGCCGGGCGATCTTGTCTTCGTAAGCGGGCCCGATGCCGCGGCCGGTGGTGCCGATCTTGTCGCCGCTCGACGCTTCGCGCGCCTGGTCGAGCGCCGCGTGATAGGGCATCACCAGCGGGCACGCGGGCGAGATTTTGAGGCGCGCGCGCAGATCGACTCCGGCGCCCTCGAGCTCGCGGATCTCGGTCAGCAGCGCGTCGGGCGATACAACGACGCCGTTGCCGATGTAGATCGCGACACCCGGGTGCAGCACGCCCGAAGGTATCAGTCGCAGCACCGTCTTCTTGCCGCCGATCACCAGCGTGTGGCCGGCGTTGTGGCCGCCCTGGAAGCGCACGACGGCCTTCGCGTGCTCTGCAAGCCAGTCGACGATCTTGCCCTTGCCTTCATCGCCCCACTGCGTGCCGATAACGACGACGTTCTTGCCCATGACGATTCCGGATGACTGTCGAAAGTGAAAAGGGGCGGCGTGCGCGACGCGCTAGCCGCGCGCGACGATGCCGGCGATCTGGCGCAGGTCGAGCGTGAATCCGGTGGCGGGGCGCGCGCGTCCGAACGTGCGCCCGATGCCGTCGTAGCGGCCGCCATTGCCGATTGCGCCCGGCTCGCCGGCGGTAAACACGCAGAACGACGCGCCGTTCTGGTAGTGATACCCGCTCAAGTCGGCCAGATCGATGTGCAGCGCCTCGACCTGCGATGCGGCGGCGTCCGCCAGTGCGCCGAGCGCGGCCAGTGCATTGGCGATCGCCGGGATGTCGGGCACCTCGCGGCGCGCGCGATCAATGACTTCGCCGGCCGGCCCGTACAGCAGCGGCAGCGCGCGCAATGCGTCGCGCCATGCGGCCGGCAGGCGCGCGGTCAGCGCCTCGACCGCCGGCACGTCCTTGCCGCGCAGCGCGTCGAACATTTCGCTGTCGTCGCCGTTGTTGCCGATGCCGGCACCATTCGCCAGCGCGCGATAGACGGCGACGTGGCCGAGGTCGAGGTGCAGCTTGCGCACACCCGCCGCCGACAACGCGGAAAGGATCAGCGCGATCACCTCCTGGTCGCCGGCGATCCGCGGCTCGCCGAACAGCTCGGCGCCCACCTGGATCAGCTCGCGCGCCGAACCTGCCACCGGCGCGCGCGTGCGCAGCACGCTGCCGGCATAGCACAGGCGCGTGACGCCGGCCTCGTTCAACAGGTGCGCGTCGATACGCGCGATCTGCGGCGTGATGTCGGCGCGCAGGCCCAGCATGCGGCCGGACAGCGGATCGACCATGCGGAACGTCTGCAGCTCGAGGTCGCGTCCGCTGCCGGTGGCGAGCGATTCGATGTGCTCGACCATCGGCGGTTGCACCAGCGCGTAGCCGCGCTCGGCGAAATGATCGA
This sequence comes from Casimicrobiaceae bacterium, assembly GCA_036509805.1. GTDB lineage: Bacteria > Pseudomonadota > Gammaproteobacteria > Burkholderiales > Casimicrobiaceae > VBCG01. The sequence goes on along the minus strand of DATCFA010000425.1, from coordinate 6,394 downwards.
GCAGCACGCGGCGCAGGCGTTCGACACGCGCTGCCTCGTCCGGCAACAGGTCGTCGATGTGCTCGGGAAGCAGCCAGTTACGCATGCGCGGCGATCACCAGCGCGAGCACGCCGGCGACGATCGAGAGTAGCCCGACGAAACGAAGCTGTCCATTGCTGAGCGCAGTCATCCGCCGAAATGCTTCACGCCAGACGCCCGGGGCCGCGAACGGGAGCACGCCCTCGATCACGAGCACCAGCGCACACGCCGTCCACAGCGAATCCACGTCATTGTCCGCCGCAGCGCTACTTGGCGCGCGGCTCGCGCGTGGCGCTCGCGCCCGGCGACTTGAAATAGCGGAACAGCTCGCTGTTGGGGTCGAGCACCAGCATGTCGCTCTTGTTGTGGAATGTCGAGCGGTAGGTCTCGAGGCTGCGGTAGAAGTTGTAGAACTCCGGATTGGCGCCATATGCGGCCGCGTAGATCGCCGACGCCTTCGCATCGCCGGTGCCCTTGAGTGTCTGCGCCTGCTTGTACGCATCGGCCAGGATCACCTGGCGCTGGCGGTCGGCATCGGCGCGGATCTTTTCCGATTCGGCGCCGCCCTGCGAGCGCAATTCGTTGGCCACGCGGCGGCGTTCCGATTCCATCCGCGCGTACACCGGTCCCGTCACGTCGGGCGGCAGCTCGACCCGACGCAGCCGCACGTCGACGACCTCGACGCCGATCGACTTGGCGTCGGCGTTGGCTTTCTCGCGCGTCGTCTGCGTGATCTTGTCACGCTCGGTCGAGATCGCCTCGTGCATGTCGCGCTTGTTGAACTCCTCGGCGAGGATCGAGCGCACCGTCTGCGACAACCGGCGGCGCGCCGCTTCCTCGTCGCCTTGCACCGAGCGGTAGTACTGCTTGACGTCGACGATCCGCCACAGCACGATGAAGTCGACCAGCAGCGGCTTCTTCTCGGACGTCGTCACGCGGTCGGGCTCGGGGTTGTCGAGCGTCATGATGCGCCGCTCGTACGAGCGCACGTTCTGCAGCAGCGGAATTTTGGTGTAGAGGCCCGCCTCCGTCTTGGTGTCGACGATCTCGCCGAGCTGGAACTTGATCGCGAACTTCGTCTGGTCGACCGTGTACAGCGACTGCGACGCGACGAGCAGCAGCGCGACGAAGAACGCGATGATCGGCATCGTCTTCATCTATCGACCCTCCCGGTCGCGCAGCGCTTCGCGCCCGCGCGGGTCCGTCGCGGTCTGCGACTCGATCGCCGGTGTGTTGTGCACCGAGCTCGTCGTGCCGCTGGCGATTCCGCCGCCATTGTCGAGTGGGGCGGCCGGGGTGGCCGCCGCTTTCTGCATCAGCTTGTCGAGCGGCAGGTAGAGCAGGCTCTGCCCGGCCTTCTGGTCGACCAGCACCTTGCTCGAGCTGCCGAGCACCGACTGCACCATGTCCTGGTAAAGGCGTTCGCGCGTGACGGCGGGCGCCTTTTCGTATTCGGTGTAGATCTGGCGAAAGCGCGACGCGTCGCCGTCGGCGCGCTGCACGACTTCGGTCTGGTAGCCCTGCGCTTCCTCGAGCAGGCGGGCGGCGGCGCCGCGCGCTCGCGGAATGACGTCGTTGGCGTAGGCCTGTCCCTCGTTCACGAAGCGCTCGCGGTCCTGGCCCGCCTTGACGGCGTCGTCGAACGCCGCCTGCACCTTGTCCGGCGGCTGCACGCTTTGCAGCGTGACCTTCTGCACGAACACGCCGGTGCCGTAGAGGTCGAGCATCTGCTGCATCAGTTGCTCGGTCTGGCGCGCGATCTGCTCGCGCCCCTCGTACAGCGCCGAGTCCATCTTGCTGTGTCCGATCACCTCGCGGATGGCGCTTTCGGCGACGAACGCGACGATCTGGTCGGGACGCCGGTTGTTGAACACCCAGTCGGCAGCGCTTTTCAGGTTGTATTGCACGGCGAACTGGATGTCGATGATGTTCTCGTCATCGGTCAGCATCACCGCTTCCTTGTCGACCTTGTTCTTCGGCGTGTTGCGGTAGCCGATCTCGATGGTCTTCACCTGCGAGAAATCGACGACCTCGACCGCCTCGATGGGAACCGGCAGGTGCCAGCGCGGGCCGGGCAGCGTGGTTTCGATGTACTTGCCGAAGCGCGTGACGACGCCGCGGCGCCCTTCGTCGACGATGTAGAAGCCGCTGGCGAACCAGACGACGATGACGAGCGCGATGACCAGCGCAGCGCCACCCATGCGCAGACCGCTGCCGCCGCTGCCGCCGCCGGAGCCGCCGCTGTCGTCGTGACCGCGCTGGCCGAACAACGCGGCGAGCCGACGCTGCAGGTTGCGCCAGATCTCGTCCAGGTCCGGTGGTCCGCCCTGGGGATTATTGCGCTTTCCCCACTGGGGATCGTTGAGCGACATTTTTCAGCGACGTGTTAGTCCGTCGGGCGCGGCAGCCGGAAAGATTGCCGCACAGGCAACGGTCAGGATGATTGGGCGATGCACGCGAGAGGCGCGTGGGTTCATGAAATTGCGCGAACGTCGTCGCGCGCGCTGTCGGCACTTTCGGCCAGGGCTGTGCGCGCAAAACGCTCGCCGAGCGCTACGCGCAAATCGGCGCAGCCGGCGCCCGTCAACGCGCTCAAACGGACGGTCGTGATGGTACCACAGGCGTCGCGCTCGACGCCCGGCGCAACGCCGGCCAAATCCACCTTGTTGTACACGCGCAGCCGCGGAACGTCGGCGGCACCGATCTCGGCGAGCACCTTGTCGACGGCGTCGTCCTGCGCATCGCGCGTGGCGGCGCTGGCGTCGACGACCTGCAGCAGCAGGTCGGCGTCGGCCGCCTCGCCGAGCGTCGCGCGAAACGCGGCGACGAGATCGTGCGGCAGGTCGCGGATGAAGCCGACGGTGTCGGAAACGACCAGCGGCTGCGCACCGGGCAGGTAGAGCTTGCGCAGCGTCGTGTCGAGCGTGGCGAAAAGCTGGTCGGCCGCGCGGACGCGGCCGCCCGTCAGCTTGTTGAACAGCGTCGACTTGCCGGCATTGGTGTAGCCGACCAGCGCCGCGGTACGCACCGCGTTGCGCTTGCGCGTGCGGCTTTGCACTTGGCGGCCGTTGTGCACGCGCCCGATGCGGTCCTTGACGAGCTTGACGCGGTTGCCGATCAGCCGGCGGTCGGTCTCGAGCTGCGTTTCGCCGGGGCCGCGCAGGCCGATGCCACCGGTTTGTCGCTCGAGGTGGGTCCAGCCGCCCGCGAGGCGCGTGCTCATGTGCTTCAACTGCGCGAGCTCGACCTGCAGCCGGCCTTCGGCGCTGCGCGCGCGCAGCGCGAAGATGTCGAGAATCAGGCTCACGCGGTCGACGACGCGGCAGTCGAGCGCCTTTTCGAGATTGCGCTGCTGGACTCCGGACAGCGTGTGGTCGAACACGACGACGTCGGCGCCCGCCGCCTCGCGCAGCTTCGCGATTTCATCGACCTTGCCCTTGCCGGCGTAAAGCGCGGGATCCGGACGCGCGCGGCGACCGCCGATTTCGCCGACGACCTCGGCGCCCGCGGAGGTCACCAGCGCACGCGCTTCGGCGAGCCGCTCGTCGCGCTCGCCGTTGCCGAAGTCGAGCTCGACGACGATGGCGCGGCCGCCGCCGCGAGGACGCTCAAACACGCGGACGATCAGGCATTCGGGGACTCGTGCATGGCTTACAACATGGCGGCGGCGCGCGCCGAATCAACTGCCGCGCGCCACGCTGCGGGCGATTCGGGTGCTACCCGCGATCGCCGACCGCAGGCTTGCGTGCGTCGGAATTCGCTCAGGCGTCGGGTTCGCCGTCGCCGTCGCCGTTGGGATGGTGTGGCATCGCCACCGGACGCGAGGGAACGACGGTCGAGATCGCGTGCTTGTAGACCATTTGCGTGACGGTGTTCTTGAGCAGCACGACGTACTGGTCGAACGACTCGATCTGGCCCTGCAGCTTGATGCCGTTGACGAGGTAAATCGACACCTGCACGTGTTCCTTGCGCAGCGTGTTCAGAAACGGGTCTTGTAGCATTTGCCCTTTGTTGCTCATCGCCAGCTCCTTTTTTGTGGCCGCAGCACTTTCAGGATTTGCGGCGGCCAGCGCGTCCGGACGACGAACGGTCCGGGCGCGCGGCGATGTCCGCATAGGGATTCGCGCCTGTCTTGAATTGTATCCTAAGCGGTGTGCCCCGCAGTTTGAACGTGGCGCTGAAGAAATGTTCCAGATAGCGCCGGTACGCATCCGGAATCGCGTTCAGCGACGTGCCGTGGATGATGACCAGCGGCGGGTTGTGTCCGCCCTGGTGCGCATAGCGCATCTTCGGACGGATCATGCCAAGGCGCGCAGGCTGCTGGCGCTGCACGGCGGCGATCAGCGCGCGTGTCAGCTGCGGCGTCGGCAGGCGGGCCATCGCTGCCTTGTACGCATCGTCAACCGCGGCCATCATCGCCTTCATTCCCTTGCCTTCCTGCGCGCTGATGTAGTGCTGGTCGGCGAAGTCGAGGAACGCGAGCTTGCGCGCGATGTCCCGCTTGATCGACTCGCGGCGATCGGCGTCGGCGCCGTCCCACTTGTTGACGCCGACCACCAGCGCGCGGCCGGCCTCGAGGATGTAGCTCGCGATGTGCGCATCCTGCTCGGACACGTCGGCGGTCGCGTCGAGCAGCAGGATGACGACGTTCGCGTCCTCGATCGCCTGCAGCGTCTTCAGCACCGAGAATTTCTCGATCGTCTCGGTGACCTTGCCGCGCTTGCGCACGCCTGCGGTGTCGATCAGCGTGTAGCGCTTGCCGTCGCGCTCGAAGTCGAGGTGGATCGAGTCGCGCGTCGTTCCCGGCTCGTCGAACGCGATCACGCGCTCCTCGCCGAGCAGCGTATTGACCAGCGTCGACTTGCCGACGTTGGGCCGGCCGACGATCGCGACCTTCACCGGATGCTCGGCATCGGGGTCTTCCGCCTCGTCGGTCGCCGGCGGCAATTCGTCGAGAATCACGTCGACGAATTCGCGTACGTTCTCGCCGTGCGCGGCCGAAATCGGCAACGGCTCGCCCATCGCCAGCTCGTGGAACTCCGCCGTCACGCGCTCGCGCGACATGCCTTCCGCCTTGTTCACCGCGAGCAGCACGCTGCGGCCCGTCCTGCGCAGGCGCTCGGCGATCGCCTTGTCCTGCGCAGTCAGTCCCTCGCGCCCGTCGACGATGAACACGACGACGTCGGCTTCGGCGATCGCCGACTCGGCCTGGCGCGCCATCTCGACCTCGATGCCCGTCTTCGCCACCGGCTCGAAGCCGCCGGTGTCGATGACGAGGAACTCGCGCTCGCCGGCGCGTGCACGGCCGTAGTGCCGGTCGCGTGTCAGTCCCGGCAGGTCGTGGACGAGCGCCGCGCGCGACTTCGTCAGCCGGTTGAACAGCGTCGACTTGCCGACATTGGGACGGCCGACCAGCGCCACGGTGGGTAACATCGGATCGGCCGCATCGTCAGCGTACGCTGACGCTCAACAGCGTGCCATTGATCGACTGCCACACGGCGCCGGTGGCGAGCGCGACCGGTTGCGCCGTTGCCGCCGAGCCATCGGTGGCGATGCGCCCGGCGTAGCGGCCGTCGGTGACCGACAGCAGGTGCAGGTAGCCCTTGATGTCGACAACGCCGACATAGTCGCCGACGACCTGCGGGCCGCCGATGCGGCGGTTCTTCAGCACGTCCTGCTTCCACAGCGTCGCGCCGGTGACCTTGTCGAGCGCCACTACGCTGCCGGTATCGTCGGTCATGTAGAAGTTGCGGGCATCCTGCGTCATCCCGGCGTAGCTTGCGATGTCGCGCGACCACACGCTGTTGCCGTGCAGCGCGTCGAAGCACACGGTGCGCCCCTGGTACGCGGTGGCGCAGACATTGCGACCGTCGATCACCGGGGGGCTCGTGATGTCGGCGATGCGCTCGAGCTCGGTTGCGCCCTTGGGAACGGCGACGGCCGCTTCCCAGCCCACGATGCCGTTGGTGACGTCGAGCCCCGCGAGGCGTCCGCCGGCCGTGCCGATGAACACGCCGCCGTGACTGATCGTCGGCGGCGCGCTGTTGCGCACGATCAGCGGCGGGTTCTGCCGCTGGTAGACCCAGCGCGTCTTGCCATCCTCGGTGGCGAGCGCGTAGACGCGGCCGTCGCCGACGTAGATCACCGCAACGCCGTCGGCGACCGCCGGCGGCGCCGTCACTTCGCTCGACAGCTTCGCTTTCCAGGCGGGCTTGCCATCCGGCGTGATCGCGATCACGTCGCCGCGCTCGGTGCCGACGATTTCAATGGTCGCGTCGGCGCCCACGCCCGCCGAAAGCCGGGCGTCGACATTGATCCGCCACGCGACGCGGCCGGTGGCCGTATCGACGCGTACCAGCGTGCCATCGGGCGCCG
>DATCFA010000424.1:0-12122 GCA_036509805.1 Casimicrobiaceae bacterium | reverse complement strand
CTTTCGGTTAAGTTTGCCGTCTGCCATTGCAGCACGATCGGCTGCTGCGCGAATGCGGGCATTGTCATTGCCATTGCCATCGACAGCGCGAGTGCGCGGTGGAGGATTTTCATCGGCATCTCCTTTCGATGCGCTACCAGTACAGCGAGCCCGCGGGATCGCTCATCGGCTGCGGCCGCGCGCTCATTTCGGCGAGCGCGTCCAGGTTGGGTTCGATGCCGAGTCCCGGACCTTCCGGTAGCAGCATGTGCCCGGCCTCGAAGCGGATGGGAATGTTGGACGCGCGGTCGCGCAATGCGCGCTGCGGTTCCATCTGCTCGAGGATCAGGAAATTGGGCACCGACGCGGCGAGATGCATCGCCGCTGCCGTGCAGATCGGACCGCCGGGATTGTGCGGCGCAACCGGCACGTACCACGTGTCGGCCAGAGCGGCGATCTTGCGCACTTCGGTGAAACCGCCGGCGTGCATCAGGTCGGGCTGCACGATCCTGCAGCCGCCGTGCTCGAGCAGTTCACGATACTCGAAGCGCGACAGCAGGCGCTCGCCGGTGGCGATCGGCGTGTCGAGCGTGCGTTGCAGCTGCGCCATCGCGTGCGCGTTCTCGAACGGAATCGGCTCCTCGAACCAGCCCATCCGGTAGGGCTTCAGCGCGGCGTCGAGCATCGGTGCGGTGCGCGGCGACAGCAGCTCGCTGCATTCGATGTAGATTTCGGCATCGCCCGCGCCCTCGCGTGCGGCCTCCATCAAGCCGGCAGCGCGCCGCATTTCGGCCGCTTCGCCATTGCGCAGGCCCTCGGCGGAAAATGGACGGCACTTGAACGCGGTGAAGCCGCGGCGCACGGCCTCGCGTGCCCCTTCGAAAGCCGCCTGCGGCGTATGCGCGCCCTGCAGCCAATGGCTCGCGTATGAGCGGAGCTTCGTGCGGATGGCGCCGCCGAGCAGCCGGGCGACGGGCACACCCAGGCGCTTGCCTTCGAGGTCCCATAGCGCGATGTCGAGTGCGGACAGCGCCGTCTGCGAAACAGCGCCGCCCCGCCAGCGCCACGCGTGATAGAGGCGATGCCAATGGCGTTCAGGGCCGGCGGGATCCTGGCCGATCAACTGCGGCGCGAGCTCGCGGATATGCGTTTCCACGGCGTCGATCGCGCCGTGCAGCGAGCCCTCGCCCCAGCCGCACAGTCCCTCGTCGGTGTCGATGCGCACGAACAGCCAGTTGCACCAGTCGACCCAGTACTTGAACGTGTGGATGGCGGTGATCTTCATGAGACGAGCACCCGGCGTTGCACGCCGCCTGCCCCCTTGATGAAACGTTTCATTGCAGGCACGATACGCGAGTCGAATATGCGATGCAATATTGCTGCGACGCAGCATCGACAAAATCATGACCGCCACCCGCCGCCGCGCAACAATCGTCGATGTCGCCCGCCGCGCCAATGTCGCGCTGGGAACGGCGTCGAACGTGCTCAACGCACGCGGCAACGTCGGCCCTGCCCTCGAACGTCGGGTGCGCGACGCGATCGACGCGTTGCGCTATGTACCTGACGGCGTCGCGCAAAGCCTGCGGCGGCGCTCGTCGCGCGTCGTCGGAATCTGCGTTCCATCGACAGTTAGCGCTTACTTCGCAGCACTGCAGGAAGCGTTCGAGGATATCGCCGCGGGCCAGGGCTACGAACTGATGCAGGTGCTGTCGCGTGGTGACGCGGCGCTCGAGTTGCGCCGCGTCGAAGCGCTGCTGTCGCGCCGCGTCGACGGCTTGATCCTGATTCCCGCGACGCCACCGGAGGCGACTTTTGCGGCGATCGCCGCCTCGGGCGTGCCGGCGGTCGTCGTCGACCGCGCGTTCGACGACGACCGCTTCGACTACGTGACGATCGACGACCGCGCCGCGATGCGCACCGCGACGCAGACGCTGCTCGACGCAGGCCACCGCAGGCTGGTGTTCGCCGTGCGCCATCCGCGACTGGTCACGACGCGCGAGCGGATCGCGGGCTTCAGGGCTGCGTTGCGCGCCAGCGGCGCGAAAGGCGATGTCATCGCGCGCGACGAGGACGACACGCGTTTCTTCGCCCAGGTTGCGCGGTGCATGCACGCCGATCCGCGGCCCACGGCGGTGATCGCGAGCAACAGCGCCATCGCGCTGACGTTGCTGAAGGCGCTGCACAGATTGCGCGTCGCCATTCCGCGCGACGCATCGTTCCTGCTGTTCGACGAGCCCGAGTGGGCCGACGTCGTGACGCCGCCGCTCGCCGTCGTGCGCCATCCGACCGCTGCGATCGCGCGCGCCGCGTGGGAGCTTTTGATCAACCGCATCAATGCGCCGCAATCGGCGCCGCAGCGCGTCGTGTTCGCAGCGGTGCAAGTGCAGGGCGATTCGGTGCGCGCGCCGGCGGGCGTGCGATGATCCAACCGAGCATGCGAGGCATACCGTGACACGGATCACCACCGATGACGACGCGCAACGCTTCCTCGACTTCGCGCTGGCGCTCGCGCAACGCGCCGGCGAGGCGATCCTGCCGCACTTCCGCCAGCCGATCGACATCGTCGACAAGGGCGGCGGCCGCGGCTACGACCCGGTCACCGACGCCGACCGCGGTGCGGAGACCGTCATCCGCGAAGCCATTGCGGAGGCGTATCCGACGCACGGCATCCTCGGCGAGGAGCACGGCTACGAGCCGGGAACTTCCGGCTACACGTGGGTGATCGACCCGATCGACGGCACGCGCAGCTTCATCCTCGGCCAGATGCACTGGGCGACGCTGATCGCGCTGCGCGACGACGAGCGGCCGGTCGCAGGTGTGGTCCACCAGCCATATGTCGGCGAATCGTTCGTGGCAACCGCCGGCGGACGCGCCGAGTGGCGGCGTGGCGACGCGCGCCGCGTGCTGCAGACGCGCCGCTGCGCGTCGGTGGCCGATGCGGTGCTGGCATGCACGACGCCGGACATGTTCGCGACATTGGCGACACAGGCCGGGTTTTCGCGGGTGCGCTCGCGCGCGCGGATGACGCGCTTCGGCGGCGACTGCTACGCGTATTGCCTGCTGGCGATGGGGCTAATCGACATCGTCGTCGAGTCGTCGCTGAAGGCGTACGACGTGCAGGCGCTGATGCCGGTCGTCGAAGGCGCCGGCGGCATGATGACGACATGGCGCGGCGAACGCTGCGATGACGGCGGCGATGTCGTCGCCTGCGGCGACCCGCTGCTGCACGCGACGGTGATGAAGTTGCTGGCGGGATGATGCGGGTGAAGCCCCGGTCGCCGGGTAAACCTGCTGCTGCCGGGCGGTACTCGTTTTCTCGGCCGCCCCACCTGGCCGAGGCGGCAACCGCGCGCGGCCATCGCGTATCGACAACCGGCGAGCAGCGACGCAAGGACTCGTTTCGCGATCCTGGTCCGCCACTGTTGGCGACACCGCACGCAGCTTTCGACGCGCGATAACGCCGACGCGTGGAGATTGACGCCGAGTGCGGCGCGCGAGGCCGTGATCGCCGGTTGAAAAACGGGATTGCGCTATAGAGCCGCTCGTACCCGAGGCGGTGGTTCGGCCTCGACGTGGACGTGCGGAGCGGAGAGCTTGACCGTAAGCCATGCATACAGCGGCCCGAGTGCATTCATCAGGATTACCGCCCACAGCGCGGCGACAGGATTGTGCGGATTGGGACCGAAGCCGCCATAAAACGTCGCGAAAAAGGAAGCGAAGCCGAAGAACATCCCCGGCACGAAGGTGAGACCGAGTCCCGGGATGCGGGCAAGCAGCATCTGCGCGGCGTTCAGGCAGAACAGGATCACGCATTGGGCAATGATGAATTGCGTGCCGGAGAATTGATGCGAGGCCCAGTCGAAGCCGAGCACGATGAGAAACGCTGTCAACGATCCGATTGGCATCACGGGCCAGATCTTCTTCAGCACTTCCCGCGTCGGTCCACCCGCTGCGAACGTCCCTGCCCAACTGATGAAAATCGCCCACGGAGGCAGGTTCAACGGTGGAAGTGAAATGATGACCGTCGTGACCGCAAGCAGCGACGCGATGACTTCTACGGGTGGTTTCCTCATGGCATTGCCTCCTTGGTCTTATGGTCTCAATGACGGTGGATTTCGCAATGGTGATGAGTGACCACCGTGATCCTGCCGTTCTTGATCACCCAGGAACGTGACGGGATGTCGAGCAGCGCATCGGCGACCTGGTAGGTGTCGAGAATCACCAGGTCGGCTTTCTTGCCCACCGCGATACCGTAGTCGCGGTCGATGCCCATCGCCCTGGCGGCGCAATGGGTTCCCATCTGCAGCACGTAGGCCTGGTTCTCGGGAGTGCCGAACTGCGCGAGATGCGCGAGGAAGTTGCCGATCAATAGCGGGTCGGCCTTGCCGAACGGCGTGAATGCGTTGCGGATGTTGTTGGAGGCGTAGGTGACGTTGACCCCGGCGTCGCGCAACGCGCGCACCGGCGTCAGTCCGCGGCGCTGGTTTTTCAGGTCCTTGCGTCCGCCCAGATAAACATCGGTCGCGGGCATGGTTACGATGTGGATGTCTGCCTCGTGAAGCAGATCGAGGGCCGGCTTCGCCTCCTCGGGTGTGAGCGCTGCGAGGCTCGTCACGTGGCCGAGTGACACGCGCCCTTGGTAGCGGCAATCGATGGTCTTCCGGGCGATATGCGACGCCGCGGTGAAGCGCGGGTCGGAGGCATCGTCGGCGAAATCCGCGTGCATGTCGACCGGCGCTCCGTGCTTTTGGGCGAGGTCGAACACCATGTCGATGTGACGTTGCGTGTCCGCCCAATTGAGTTCGTTATACGGACAACCGCCGACGACATCGGCGCCCATCTTCATCGCTTCTTCCATCAGTTCGATGGTGCCCGGCGATTTGAGAATCCCTTCCTGCGGAAAGGCCACGATCTGCAGATCGACGAGTCCCGCGTATTCCTGCTTCAACTCGAGCGCGGTTTCCACGCCGATCAGTCCCTGGATCGTATCGACATCGGGATGTGCGCGGATCGCGACCGTACCGTTTTTCACCGCCATGTCGAGTACCAGGCGCGAGCGCTCCAGCACGTCCTTGCGCTCCTGTTTCCCCTTCAGGATCCCGGTGATGCGGATCGCCTCTTCCAGCGTGCCGGAGCGCGCCGGCATCCGCCGGTGGAAAAAGGCCTTCTCGAGATGGAGGTGCGGCTCGAGCAGGCCGGGGATCGCCACGCGCCCCCCGGCGTCGATTCGCTCTCTCGCATCTGCCGTGATGTTCCGGTCGATGGCGCTGATCCTGCCACCCTCGATGGCGATGTCAGTCGGTGGCGTGTCGTCCGCGATACGGACATTGCTGATCAACAGATCCATGCGTTACCTCCAGTCGTTCCCGCTCCGACATCATATTCGATCAGGAGCTTGTTGCCGACGGGATTTGTGCCGCAGCCGTCGAGTCTCGACGGAACTAAGCTTATTCCTTTGCGACACCGCGCAGGCGGTCGATTCGGCTATGATGGAAATCCTGTCAATGCGCGGACCGAACGCGCATCGCCCGCGCGGAGGATCTCAAGATGAAAGCCAATAGCATTCTCGACACCATCGGCGGCACGCCGCATGTAAGGGTCAATCGACTGTTCGGCAATACGCACAACGTGTGGATCAAGCAGGAGCGCGTCAATCCGGGTGGATCGATCAAGGATCGCATCGCGCTGTCGATGGTCGAGGACGCGGAAAAGCGCGGCGTCCTCAAAAAGGGCAGCGTGATCATCGAGGCGACGTCAGGCAACACCGGCGTCGGGTTGTCGCTGGTCGCGGCGGTCAAAGGATACAAGCTGATCCTCGTGATGCCGGAAAGCATGTCGCTCGAGCGCCGCCGGCTGATGCTCGCCTATGGCGCCACCTTCGAATTGACTCCGCGCGAAAAGGGCATCAACGGATCGATCGCGCGCGCAAAGGAATTGCAGGCGACGACGCCCAACTCGTGGATTCCACAGCAGTTCGACAACCCCTCCAACATCGACGTGCACGCGCGCACGACTGCCGCGGAAATCCTCGCCGATTTCCCGGAGGGTATCGACTATCTGATCACGGGGGTTGGCACCGGCGGTCACATCACCGGCGTCGCGCAGGTGCTGAAGCCGAAGTTCCCCAGGCTCGAGGTGTACGCCGTCGAACCCGACACCTCGCCGGTCATCAGCGGCGGCAAGCCGGGACCGAATTTGATCCAGGGGCTGGGCGCGGGTTTCATTCCGATCAATCTGCACGTGGCGCTGCTCGACGGCGCCATCCAGGTCAACGCTGCCGACGCGAAGGAAATGGCGCGTCGCTGCGCGCGCGAGGAAGGTGTGCTGGTGGGCATTTCGTCGGGTGCGACGCTGCAGGCGATCAAGCAGAAGCTGCCGGAAATCGCCGCCGGTTCGACGATCCTCGGTTTCAACTACGACACCGGCGAGCGTTATCTGTCGACCGCGGATTTCCTGCCGCAGGAAACGACCGGGTAGGGTGCTGCGACCCATTGCGTGACGCAGTTCGCGCGCGTCAATAGGCGCCTTCGTCCAGCGTCCGATGCACCGGATGCGCGGCGCGCGCCTGGCCGAGGCAGAACACGCCGACGACGTCCTCGAAGTGCAGCGCAGCGTGCCTCGCTTCGGCGTTGACGGAGGCCAGCCTTTCGCATGCGCGCTGCGCGTCCTGCCGCAGGCGCGACTCGTCGATCGTCAGCAGCTTGCGCTCGCGCATCACGTAGCGTCCGTCGATCATCACGCTGTCGACGGCCGCGCCGTTCTCGCCGTAGACGAGCTGCGTCGTCGCATTGCCGAGCGGAACGTAGTTGATGTGCGCGAGGTCGATGAAGACGATGTCCGCCTTGAATCCGGGCGCCAGGCGGCCGATGCGATCGCCGAAGCCCAGCACGCGCGCGCTGCCGAGCGTCGCCATTTCAAAGGCTTCGCGTGACGAGATCCAATGCGCGTAGTCCGGCGTGACGATGCGTGAAAGATAGGCGGCGAGGCGTGTCGCCTCGAACATGCATTGCCCATCCGAGGTATTCGCGGCATCGGTGCCGATGCCGACGGTGAGGCCGCAATCCAGCATCCGGCGCACCGGCGCGACTCCCGAGCCGAGACGCAGGTTGCTCAACGGGTTGTGCGCGATCGTCACGCCGTGGTCGGCGAGCCGGCGCAGGTCGTCGGACCCGACCCAGATGGCGTGCGCCGCGCTCATGCGTTCGTCGAGAATGCCGAGCGCGTCCAGGTGGCGGACGAGACTCTTGCCGTAACGCGCAAGCGCCAGCACCGCTTGCGCCTTGGTCTCGGCGAGATGCGTTTGCAGTCCCACCTGGTACTCGTTCGACAGCCGGTGGCAGGCGAGCAGGAATTCGTCCGAGCAGTGCAGCGGAATCGTCGGCGCGAGAGCGGGGCGCACGCGGTCGCGGTCGAACGGCCATCGGGCGAGCAGCGACCTGCAGGCCTCGATGCTCGCCTCGTATGGTGCCGCAGCGAGCTTGCGCGCTTGCGCGCGCATCTTTGCGGGCATCGCGTCGAGCAGTCCCGGCAGCGACTCGTACAGCGTGCGATCCGCCATCATCGGCGCGATGACGGCGCGCATGCCGATGTCGTGGTAGGCGCGCGCCACGGCGTGGATGCCTTCTTCCGTGGGCACCGGCAGTTCGACCGCCAGGTCGTAGCAGGCGGTGCAGCCCTTGCGGATCATCTCCGTCGCCGAGATGAGAGCGCTTAAGTATTTGTCGTCGAGATTGCGGCCGCCGTTGAGCGCGCTACCGCTCGCCAAGAACATCTCGAGCGGCACGCGGTCGGCGACGAGGCCCTTGGACAGCGCGCCGTGCGCATGCGTGTGCGCGTTGACGAGGCCCGGCACGAGCAGGCGATCCACGGCGCTCTCTGTCGCCGCGTCGACAGGCACGGGCATGCCCGGCGCACCGATGGTTTCGATCGTGCCGCCGCGCAGCAGCATGTCGGCCGGCTCGGCGCGCTGGCTCGACCAGTCGAGCAACCGGCCGCCGCGGATGACCGTCATGCGCTCCGCAGTCAGGTCGCCTCCCGCGCCGGTTGCCGGCTCGCCATGTGCAGTCCGATCGTCTGCACGCTGGCCGTGTCACGCGCTGTCTCGTAGACGATGCCGCCCTCGAACATCACGGCGATGCGGTCGGCGAGCTCGAGCAGCTCGTCCAGGTCCTCGCTGAACAGCAGGATGGCGGCGCCCTTGTTGCGCGCCGCCATGATCTGCGCGCGGATCTCGCTTGTCGCGGCGAAGTCGAGCCCGACGCAGGGATTCTGCGCGATCAATACCGCGACGTCGCCGGACAACTCGCGGGCGAGCACCGTGCGCTGCACGTTGCCGCCCGACAGCGTGTCGATGCGCGCGTCGGGACTGGCTGCGCGGATACCGTAGCGCCGGATCAGCGCGACCGCCTGGCGGCGCAACGCGTCGCCGCGGATGAAGCATCCACCCACGGTGTGCGGAGGCTCGTCGAAATTGCGGAACGAGAGATTTTCGGCGACCGACATCGTGCGCACGCAGCCATTCTGCAGCGGCTCCTCGGTCAGCAGGTGGACTCCGCGCTCACGCATTTCGCCGCGCGTGCGGTCATAGTGCGCGCCCTCGACGCGCAACGCACCCGTTTCCGGCTCGCGCTGTGCGGCCAGCACTTCGACGAGCTCGCGCTGGCCGTTCCCGGCAACGCCCGCGATGCCGAGAATCTCGCCGCTACGCACCGCGAGCGACACGTCGTTGCATGCAACGATTCCCTTGTCGTTGAGCGCCGTCAGGCCGACCACCTCGAGGCGAATGCCGGCGGCCCCGGTTTCCTCGCGCGCGGCGGACGCGAAAACCGCGCCGGTGCCGAACATCATGGCCGCGAGCTCCACCTGGCCCAGCTCGTTGACGGCGCCGCGGCCGACGGCGCGGCCCGCGCGCAGCACCGTCACGTCGCGTGCGAAGGCGACGACCTCGCGGAACTTGTGCGTGATCAGCACGACGCTCAACGCACCCGCGCCGGTCATGTCGCGCAACAGCCCGAGCACCTGGTCGGCCTCGGCCGGCGTGAGCACCGACGTCGGCTCGTCGAGAATCAGCACGCGGCGACCGAGATACAGCTGCTTGAGAATTTCCAGCTTCTGTTTTTCGCCCGCCGCAAGACCGGTGATGGGTGCATCGAGGTCGACGCGGAACGGCATGCCGCGCTGGAACGCTTCGATCCGCGCGCGCTCGGCTGCCCAGTCGATGATGCGCGGGATGATGTTGCGGCCGAGCACGATGTTTTCGGCGGCCGTCATGTTCGGAACGAGCGTGAAATGCTGGTAGACGAGGCCGAGCCCCAGGTCCAGCGCCTGGCGCGGATTGTGGATGTCGCGGCGGATGCCGTCGACGAGCAGGTGCCCGCCGTCGGGGCGGTGGTAACCCATGATGCACTTGACGAGCGTGCTCTTGCCGGCGCCGTTCTCGCCGAGGATCGCATGAAAGCTTCCCGGCTCGAGCCGCAGCGAGACGTCATCGAGCGCCAGCAGCGCGCCGAAGCGCTTGCTCATCCCGGCAGCCTCGACGAGGGGTACGCGCGCCGCTTCCGGCACCTCTGACGCGGCGATGCTCATTTGTTGAACGTCAGTTCGCTCGGCGCGCCGGACATCCGGTGCCGCGTCGACGAGCTGCGGATCAGCAGGGCGAGCGTCAGCACGTAGGGCGCTGCGCCGAACAGGTAGTAGTCGCTGGCGAAGCCGACCGCCTGCAGCGCGGGCCCGATCGCCGTGGCGCCGCCGAAGAGCAGCGCCGCGAAAACGCAGTTGACCGGGTTCCAGCGCGCGAAGATCACCAGCGTGACGGCCATCAGGCCCTGCCCGCTCGACAGTCCCTCGGTCCACGCTCCAGGATAGTAGAGCGACAGGAACGCGCCGCCGACGCCGGCGAAGAAGCCGCCGAGCGCCGTTGCGATCGTGCGCACGCCGTTGATCGAATAGCCGAGCGCGCGTGCGGCATCGGCGCTGTCGCCGACGGTGCGCAGGATGAGGCCCCAGCGCGTGTTGCCGAGGATCCAGCGCATCGCGGGTGCCAGCACGACGCCGATGATGAACAGCGCGTTGATGTCGAGCGCCGCGCGCAGCGATGGCAACGTGCTCCAGAACCCGAAGTGGATGTCGGGCAGCCGCGGCGCGACCGGATGGATCAGCGGCTTGCCGAGATAGATGCCGAGCCCGGTGCCGAAAATGAACAGCGCGACGCCGACAGCGATGTCGTTGACGCGCGGGAGGTTGCACAGTCCGGCGTGGAGCAGGCCGAACAGCGCGCCGGTCGCGCCTGCGGCGAGCACGCCCAGCCACGGCGAGCCTGTCACATAGGAAACCGCATATCCGCTGACGGCGCCCATGATCAGCGTGCCTTCGAGTCCCAGGTTGATCCGGCCACTCAGCTCGGTGATGGTTTCGCCGAGGCTGACGAACAGATACGGCGTCGACACGCGCAGCGCGGCGCCGATGACGGCGATCAGCACGCTCCAGCCGCCGATGTCGGTCGCCGTGTTCATCCGGCGGCGGCCACGACGCGCGGCTGCAGCACGCGCAAGCGGCCATACAAGGCGTTGCTGGCGAGCACCACGATGAAGATGGACCCTTCGAGCACCGTGGTCACCGCATCCGGCATGTCGAAGCGGCGCTGCAGCAGCCCGCCACTGGCCGAAATGCCGCCGACGAGCAGCGCGACAGGAACCACGGCAAGCGGATTCTGGCGTGCGATGAAGGCCACCAGGATTCCCGCATAGCCATAGCCGACGACGAGCGAAGCGCTGGCGGCGCCGTGCACTTCGACGATTTCGATGGCGCCCGCGAGCCCGGCGGCGGCGCCGCCCAGCGCCGCCGCGACGAGCACGAGCCTCGCGATCGGCAGGCCGGTCATCTGGGCGGCGCGCAGGTTGCCGCCGAGGATGCCCATCGCGAAGCCGAACGTCGTTCGCCGCAGAACCACGTACGCCAGCACGCACGCGGCGATGCCGCAGGCGAGGCCCCAGCCGATGCTGGTGCCCGGAATCGTGCTGATCATGAACGCATCGCCGATCGGCCAGCTCGTCGGTTTCAGCGTTTGCGAGTAGTCGCGGATCGGCCCCGAAACGAGATGATTCAGCAACGCGATCGCAATGTAGTTGAAGAGCAGCGTCGAGATCGTCTCGTTGACGCCGCGAAACTGCCGCAGCGCGGCGGGGATGGCAATCCACACGGCGCCGCCGGCGGCACCGGCGAGCAGGATGATCGGCACGGCAATGCCGGGAGGCGCGCCGGCGAGCGCGACGCCGGCGAGCACCGACGTGATGCCGCCGAGTACCAGCGCGCCTTCGCCGCCGATGATCAGCAGTCCGGCACGCGCGGGAATGGCGACGCACAGGGCCGTCAGCATCAGCGGCGCGGCGCGCGTCAACGTCGAATCGATCGAGAAGCGGGTGCCGAACGCGCCGAGGTAGAGCACGCGGTAGACGTCGAGGGGATTCTGCCCGTTCAACGTCACGAAGATGCCGAAGGCGAGCAGCGCCGCGAGGATGGCGGCGACCGTCAGCACGATCGCCTCCAATCCTCGCCAATACGCCGCGCCGATCACGCGAAGTTACCTGCGGGCATCCTTATTTTTTCTCGAGGCCCGTCTTGCCCTGCGTGCCTTCGACGAGGAAGTTGACGGCGGTCTTGAACTTGCTGTCCTCGTTGTCGATCACCTCGCCGGGCTTCAGCACCACGTGGCCTTCGTTGTCGTTCAAAGGTCCCTTGTAGAGCTTCAGCGTATCGGCGATGAAGCCGGCGCGCGCCTTCTCGACGGCCGTCTTGACCGCGGGCGGCACGTTGGGTCCGAACGGGCTGATCGCCACCAGGCGCTGCTTGAATCCGCCGACGACCAGGTTCGGATACTTGCCGCCGGTTTGCCAGGCCTTGACGAACGCCGCGCCGCGGTCGGCCCAGTCCCACTCGGCGCCGGTGATGAAGCCCTTCGGTGCGAGCGAGCTCAGGTTCGTGTGGTAGCCGCAGCTCATCACACCGCGCCGCTCGGCCGTCTCGATCGACACCTTCGGCGCGTCGGAATCCGAGATGATCACGTCGCAGCCCTGGTCGACCAGGCTGTTCACCGCCTCGGCATCCTTCACCGGGTTGGCCCAATCGCCCGTGAGGACGAAGATCGA
>DATCFA010000423.1:0-2267 GCA_036509805.1 Casimicrobiaceae bacterium | reverse complement strand
GCGCGAACAGATCGTCACGGTCGATCGACTCGCTGTCGGCGATGGCGCGCAGCGCGCCGATGGCATCCGTCATGTTGTCGGCGGCATCGTGCTGGGTGATGGCCATCGCACGTGCGCGTGCGTCGTCGAGCGCGCAAAGGTAGCACAATGCAGTGTTGCGCAGCTTGCGCGGGCCCGCCTGCTGCTGCGCGTGTGAATAGCGGGAAGGCGCCGGATGCTGCGTGTACAGCGCTTCGAACGCATTGCGATGCACGTCCGCGAGCGCGCGTACGATGAACGTGTGCGCGGCCATGACGCCGTCGACGTCGATCGCGTCTTCCATCGCGGCGACGTAGGCGGGATCGGGCGGCGTCAACGCGAGCGCGATCAGCGCGGGATCGCTTACGCGATCGGCGGCGAGCTGCCCGACGAGTGCTGCCAGGAACGGCGGAAGCATCAGCGCGCATTGGCGGCGCACGTCGGCAGCCAGTGCCAGGATCGCGTTGGCAAAGCCGCGCTGCGCGGCGTCCCACCGGTTGACCGGGTCGCTGTCGTGCGCGGCCAGCAGCGCGAGCTCGGCGTCGGTGTAGCGGAATACCAGCCTGACGGGCGCCGAATAGCCGCGCGCGAGTGAGGGCACCGGTGCCTCGTTCACGTCGATAAACGTGTAGCGTTGCGTCGGCGCGCGCAGGCCGACGACGCACGTCGTGCCCGTCGGGGCAACTTCTCCCGCGAGTTGCAGCGGCAGGTCGTTGCCTGCCTTGCCGACGAGCCCCAGCGCGATCGGCACGTGGAATGGCAGCTTCGTCGGCTGTCCGGGCGTCGGCTGCGTGTGTTGCGAAAGCTCGAGCGTGTAGGTGCGCGCGATCGCATCGTACGCGCCTTTCGCATCGACGACCGGCGTGCCGGCCTGCGAATACCAGCGGCGGAACTGCGCGAGGTCGACGCCCGTCGCGTCGCTCATCGACTGCACGAAATCCTCGCACGTGACCGCCTGCCCGTCGTGACGGTCGAAGTACAGGTCCATGCCGCGGCGGAATCCGTCGTCGCCCAGCAGCGCGCGCTGCATGCGGATGACTTCCGCACCCTTTTCGTAGACGGTCGGCGTGTAGAAGTTGTTGATCTCCCGGTACTCGTCGGGGCGCACCGGATGCGCGCCCGGCCCGGCGTCCTCCGGGTACTGCAGCCGGCGCAACTGGTCGACGGCGGCGATGCGCTCGACGGCGCGCGAACCCTGGTCGCTCGAAAACTCCTGGTCTCGAAAGACCGTCAGGCCTTCCTTCAGCGACAACTGGAACCAGTCGCGGCAGGTGATGCGATTGCCGGTCCAGTTGTGGAAGTACTCGTGGCCGATCACGCCTTCGATCGATGCATAGTCGTCGTCGGTCGCGCTGGCCGGATCGGCGAGCACGAGCCGGCTGTTGAAGATGTTGAGCCCCTTGTTCTCCATCGCGCCCATGTTGAAGTCGTCGGCGCAAAAGATCATGAAGCGATCGAGGTCGTATTCGCGGCCGAAGCACTGTTCGTCCCAGCGCATCGCGCGCTTGAGGCACACCATCGCGTGCGTGCAGCGCGGAAGGTTCGCCGCAGTCGAGTGGATCGACAGCCGCACGTTGCGGCCACTCGCCGTGGTGAACGTGTCGGTGAGCTCTGCCAGCTCGCCGGCCACGAGCGCGAACAGGTAGGAGGGCTTGGGATACGGATCGTGCCACTTTGCAAAATGGCGGCCGCCTTCGAGCTCGCCGTGTTCGACCAGGTTGCCGTTGGACAGCAGCACCGGGTAGCGCGCGCGGTCGGCGCGCAGCGTCACCGTGTAGACGGCGAGCACGTCGGGACGATCGGGGAAATAGGTGATCCTGCGAAAGCCCTCGGGCTCGCATTGCGTGCAGAACACGCCCGACGAGATGTACAGGCCCTCGAGCTCGAGGTTCTGCGCCGGCGAATGTGCCGAGCGCACCGTCAGCGTGCCTTCGTGCGGCGGATCGTTGAGTGTCAGCGTGTGGTCGCCGAGCGTGATCCGCGGCGCCTGCAGCGCGACGCCATCGAGCAGCACCTCGACATCGGCCTGGTGCTCGCCGTCCAGCACGAGTGGCGAGCGCACTTCGGTGGCGCTGGCCGCCGGATTGCGGCGAAACGCGAATGTCGCCGTGACGCCGGTGTTTTCAGGCGCGAGGTCGAATTCGAGCGCTACCACCGGCACCATGAACGCCGGCGGCCGGTAGTCGACGCGGCGCTTGGTGGGAGTGCGACCGTCACGGGGCAGCATCGGGAAGTCGGCCTATTTAACT
>DATCFA010000422.1:0-4529 GCA_036509805.1 Casimicrobiaceae bacterium | reverse complement strand
CAGATCGATGTTCACCGCGGCCGGTTCGACATCGATCCGATAGACGAGCCCCAGGTCGACGATGTTGAAGCCGACTTCGGGGTCGTCGACCTGCCGCAATGCGTCGCGGATCGACGAATCACTGGGTGCCATCCGCGCAGTCATTGCACATCGCCAATCGGTTGCGACAGCGGGCGGCGCGCGCCGATGAGACAGCATGACAACTGCGTCAGGATGGATGCGGGCACCGGATGCTCGCCGGCCAGCACTTGTGAGATCCATTCGGCGGTTGCGGACGCGCATGTCGATACGGGCAGCTCCGTCGGTGGCGGGTCGACGCCATCCACGCTGCTGGCAACGACGATGGGAATGCCCTGCGTGAAATCCTCGAGTGGCACCCGTCGACGGGGATCGATAAACGGTTCTCCCTCGCAGCCGAGCAGCAGCAGCGAATCGGCGCGCGCTGCCGCGAGCAGCGTGCGAATCGGCGCAAGACATGCGTGGCTGTCGACGCCTATCACGCGATAGCTTGCGCCGTCGAAGGGGTCGATCAGTTTCGTCAGCATCCTTTCCGACAAGCCCATGCGCGCGTTCCTGCGCGTGGCGAGACCCGGCGCCAGGATATCCGTTGCCGCATGGGCGACGCGTTGGCGCGCAAGGTCTGCCTGCACCTGCACCGCCGACGACGCGGCGTGAATGCCCAACCGGGACAGTACGTCTGCCGTCGTCACCACGGACGAGCTGGCGTTACGCGCGTCACAATCGGTATCATCGCGCGCAGTGCCTCCGCCGGCAACGCCGTGTAACAATACCGGCACGCCAAAGCGCGCGAGCAGCATCGCCAGCAACGCCGTCAGGTTCGGTAGCCGACGCACACCCGCGCCCGTCGGCAGGATGACGGTACGGGGTGCCTCGGTCGCGGCCAGCCGCACGACACCGAGATCGACCGCTGCCCGGCGATCGCCGTCGAGACCACTGACGACAGGCACCATACCGGCGTGTTCTGTCTTCATCACTTCGCTCCAACGTCTGCGCGCGAGCCTGCGTTGCTGCCGATCCGGGACATCGACCCATTGTCGGCAGGCACGCATGCGGGTGCTTTGATATGCATCAAGACGGTGGCACCGGTATTGCGTGGCCGCACAGCAACGTCGCGCCGCGCACACGGCTTGCTGTGCTACGCTCAACAGGCTCATACCATCAGGCGACCGCCCGTGGCTCGACCCAACATAAAAACGCAGGCGTTCCTCGCCAGCCTGCCGCTGTTCAAGGAAATTGGTCCGGCCGAGCTCGATGCCATTGCGGCCGGCACCACCGAGTTGCATTACAGGTCCGGTGATGTGGTCTTCAATCGCGGCGACCCCTGCGTCGGCTTTCACCTGGTCATCTACGGCCAGGTCAAGCTCGCGTTCCTCACGCCGGACGGCAACGAAAAGGTCGTCGAGATCGTCGGCCCCGGCGGATCGTTCGGCGAAGCACTGATGTTCCTCGAAAAGCCCTATATCGTGAAGGCGCAGGCGGTCGCGGATGCGTTCCTGCTGCACGTGGCGAAGTCTGCCGTGTTCAGCGAGCTGGAGCGCACGCCGTCGTTCGCACGCAGGATGCTCGCCGGCCTGTCACGGCGGTTGCACGGGCTGATCAACGACGTCGAAGCCTATTCACTGCAGTCGGGCACGCAACGCGTGATCGGCTACCTGCTTCGCCAGAACCAGCAGGGTGATGATGCCGAAGCAGCATGCGTCGTCACACTGCCGACGTCGAAGGCCAACGTCGCGTCGCGTCTCAATGTCACGCCGGAGCATTTCTCGCGGATCCTGCATCAACTCATCGACGAAACGCTCATCGCAGTGGAAGGACGCGATGTGACCATCCTCGACGTTGCGCGACTGCGCAGCTACGGCGGCTGACGCGACGCGCTATTGCAACACCACTGGTTCACCGTCGGGCCATCGCGCCCGTCCATCGCGCTGGCAGCGCGCGATAGCCCTTCTCCCACTTGCGGTCATCGGCGCGCATCTCGCCATGGCCATCGACGAACGATTCGCGGCGGTGGGTAAAGAACATCGGGCGATCGAGAAAGTGGCTCATGGCGTCGGCCTATGCATTGGAAGGGGGACCGAGGGCGGGAAACTCGTCACTGACATATTTGAACGTCGACGCCATGCCGAATGCGAGCGCCACACGTAGCGCGAACAACAGGTCGGTGCATGCGCCGGACGCAAGTCTAACCCCGCAAGCGTGCGCGGAACATACGCTCGAACGCGATTGTCAGGCATGGCGCACGTCGCGCATGTCGCTCTCTCGATCGCCGTGCGGAACCTCCATTCTCAGTCTGGCGCATGACCACTGCCTCGATTTGCGTCAACGTTCAACAACAGAATCAGCAGCAACGCGAATGCGCCACTCCAGCATAGCGACGCGGCCAGCAACGCCACTTCGGGCTCCAGCACTGCGCCGCCGGCGAATGCGCGCAGCGCGGTTGCCAATGCAAGCAACAGCGTGGCGAGCACCGGCAAGCGCGTACTCGCCGGATTTCGGCGTGCCCGCAGCAACCACGTCATCGCCATCACGTTGAGCGTCAGCGTACCGAGGCTGCCGATCGTGATCACGTGCAATGCGATGGTTTCGTGGTATCGGGAAAGACCCACGCCCGCGTGCGCGGCACCCAGCAACACCAGCCCGACCGCAAGCCACGCATATCCGGCGGCGAGGCATAGCACGTCGGCGCGGCCACGAACCAGCCAAAGCTGCCAGCGCGCCATGCGCAGCGCCGCGAGCAGGCCAGCCACAATCAGCGCCACGCCTGCCGCGCGGGCCGCCCACCCTTCCTGCGCGCCGCGCGGCGTGCCGTCGAGTGCTATCGCGAGTGTGGCGACCAGCATCGCGATGATCAGCGCCGCTTCGATGCGCGGCTGCACCCGCGCTGCCAGATGGATCCCCTGGCGATGCAACTGGCCTGCCACCACGGGCGCGATCAGGCGGCCGCCCATGAACAACAGCAACAGCGCAAACAACGACACGGCGACCAGCAGCACACGATAAGGGGAAAAATCCGCGGCGACCGATGCTGCCGCGTTGCGCGCGACGAACAGGTAGACGATCGCGCTGCCGCAAATTGCCGTCAGCACCGCAGGCAGTGACTGGTTGCGCCACTTTTTCGCGCTGCCAAACAGTCGCGGCGCGAGATGCCAGGCGAGCAACGCGGGGAATGCGACATTGGCGCCGTCCGCCAGCGCGCCGCCCGGGAAAAACAGGAACGCCACGCGAGCGGCGAGCCACAGTGCCACCAGCAACGCGAGCGAAGATCGCGTCCTCGGCCCCAGTTGATTGCCCGCCACGACCGCCAAGGCGAAACCGAACAGCATTTCGTGGGCGTGGCCGGCGGGCGTGGCGACGCCTGGGAAGACCGCGATCATCCCGAGCATCGAGCAAACCGAGGCCGGCAGCACGAATATCGCGTACGCCGCCGCAACGGGAAAGAAAACCACGTTTCCTGACACGCGGCGCCGCGACGGCGCAATGGCGTTCCCGCGCGGCAATCAGATTACTTTCGAAAAATGCGCACGCTTGTGGCCATCACGCAAGCGGCGGTCGAAGCGCATGGCGATCGCGCGCACCCGCAGTCGCCCGCGCGGAACCGGAGCACGCGTTTCCACGATCCAATGTTGCCGTAGCGCGGCACTTGCGGCCATGACCCGCGTCAAGACTCGGCCACGCCGGTGTATCTGCGGCCGACGCGTTGCGGTCTCTCCCGCAGCAGCCGCGGTGCCGCTCATTCGCTCTCGGACGTAACCGGCGACGATACCGCGGTTGGCGCTCTGGCCTCGCCGGCGATTTCCCGCAACGCGCGTCGCGCGCACTGCTGCATCGCCTTGTAGGAGCGCTCCCATTCGCCTTGATGGGGCGACGTATGCGCAAGCTGGCGGACCAGCGCGCCGAGGATGTCGGCTTCGCGTCGCACCGCGTGCGCGGCGACCAGCGCCTGCTCGTGATCGACCGCGTCGACGAACTTTACTTTCCGGTACTCGCAGATGCCGACACAGGTCTGCGGAGCTTCGATTCTGCCGCACCCGATGCACTGCCACGCGTTGACGCTCTCGGTCATTGATGTCTGGTCGACGTCTTCACGACTGGCATGCGCGAACTTGCGAGCACGCGGCAACAGCAAAATGTCCGCGCCACGCACCGCCTGATGCCTTGGCCGGTATTAAGATATTTGAGACATATCACGGCCGGTGATGGCGTCGCGAACCAGTATCGAATTTTTCCACCACCGGACCTGCCCGCATGCCCGACTCACCTGTTGCCTCGCCGCTGCGACCGCTGGTCATCCGCCGACGCCGGCTCTTTCCTATTGTACAGCCCGCGAGATCGTCGCAGCGAGAGCCATTGCTGCAGGCGGTGGCATGCTCGCGGTCAACGTAATGCGCATTCACCGTCTACGCGGGTTACGTGAAAAAGGGCCGGCACGGCGCTCCGGATAACCGAGGGGCGACGCAGCACTCGGGTTCAAGGCCACACTCGCAGGCGCGACGCCCGAGGAGATCGTC
>DATCFA010000421.1:0-5746 GCA_036509805.1 Casimicrobiaceae bacterium | reverse complement strand
GATAGCTGAACCAGCCGTTGCGGATGACGAGGCATTGCTTGCCGGTGGCGAACTGTCGCGCGACCGCCTCCATGCCGTAGGTGCCGCCGCCGGGGACGACGATTGCCGTCGTCGCGCCGTACGCGTGCTTGAGGACGCCGGAGATGTCGCGCATCACGCCCTGGAAGCGCTGCGACATGTGGTTGAGCGATCGGTCGGTGAAAACGACCGAGTATTCGAGCAGTCCGTCCGGGTCGACGGTGGGCAATAGGCCGGGCACGTTGTGCTCCCAGTAGGTAGGGCTACACCAATGGAGCAGATGAGCTTAGCACGATCGCGCGCGCGCCGACCGGCGCGATCGGTATCGTCGAGCATGCGCGCGCATGCGTGCGTCGGCGCTCCGTCACCCATGGTCAACACGCAGGACGAGTGCGATTGAAATCCGGCCCCGGCTGCTCTTCGGCGGCCGCTTGCGGCGCCGCGTGGATGGTCTACGTCGATTCGTGACGTGGCGACGGCGGGCGCTCGGGTTCCGCGCCGGCGTCCGGCGGGCTTGCGGCTGCGCGCGCGAGCAGCAAGGCGCGCTCGCGTGCGTTGCGCGTCAGCGCGGCTGCGCGCGTGAATTCGGCGCGCGCTTCGGCATGCTGGCCGAGCTTTTCCAGCAGGTCGCCACGCACGGCCGGCAGCAGGTGGTAACCGATCAGCTGCGGCGCGTCGCGCAGCGTGTCGGCCAACTCGAGTCCCGCCGCCGGACCGAACGCCATCGCACAGGCGACCGCGCGGTTGAGCTCGATCACCGGCGACGGCGTCAGTTGCGCGAGCGCGTCGTAGAGCGCTGCGATGCGCGTCCAGTCGGTCGCCTCTGCAGCGTGTGCGCGCGCATGGCAGGCGGCAATCGAGGCCTGCAATGCGTACGGCCCGAGTCCGGCGTCCAGCGCTTCGGCGCGCGCCAGCGCGGCGAGTCCGCGGCCGATGAGCAGGTGATCCCAGCGCGCGCGATCCTGATCCAGCAGCAGCACGGGCTCGCCGCCCGGGCCGCTGCGTGCGCGCGTGCGCGACGCCTGGATTTCCATCAGCGCGACGAGGCCGTGCACCTCCGGTTCGGCAGGCGCGAGCTCGGCGAGTATGCGGCCGAGGCGTAGCGATTCGTCGCACAGCGCGGGGCGCATCCAGTCGTTGCCGGCGGTGGCAGCGTAGCCTTCGTTGAATACCAGGTAGATCACTTCGAGCACCGACTCAAGGCGCGCGGCGAGTTCGAATTCGCGCGGAATCTCGAACGCAACGCTCGCCGCGGCGAGCGTGCGCTTGGCGCGCACGATCCGCTGCGCGATCGTTGCTTCCGGCACCAGGAACGCGCGCGCGATCTCGTCGGTGGAAAGGCCGCCGACGACTTTCAGCGTCAACGCAACGCGTGCCTGCGTCGCCAGCACCGGATGGCATGCGACGAACATCAGCCGCAACAGGTCGTCACCGATGGCATCGTCGAGCGCGGCGTCGACATCGGGCGCCGACAGCGCGAACTGGTCATCGAGGTAACGCCCCAGTTCGTCCTCTTCGCGCCGGTGCAGCGCGCGTTTGCGCAGGTGGTCGATGGCGCGGCGCTTGGCGGTGGCCATCAGCCACGCGCCCGGATTGTCCGGCACGCCCGAGCGCGGCCACGTTTCCAGCGCGGCGACGAGCGCATCCTGCGCGAGTTCCTCGGCGACGCCCAAGTCGCGCACGACACGTGTGACACCGGCGACCACCTTGGCCGACTCGATCCGCCATACGGCCTCGATCGCACGGTGCGTGGCCGTTGGATGCATCGCGCGGGTCACCCGCCGATTGGCGTGCGACGCGTCACGCGGCGCCGCGCGGCTTGCCTGCCGCGCCTCGTACGCTGGAAAATCGCGCAGCCGCCTTCTGCACATCGTCGGGGAAATCCGCGAACTCCTGCACCTGGCGGATCTCGATGACGGCGTTGCCCGACGCCGGGCAGCGCGTCGCCCATTCGACCGCGTCGTCGAGCGACTTGACATCGATCATCCAGTAGCCGCCGATCGCCTCCTTCGCCTCGGCGAATGGACCATCGGTGACCTGCGGATGTTCGCCGGCGAATGCCACGCGCCTGCCCATCGACGGCGGCTTGAGTCCATCGAGCGCCAGCAGCACGCCGGCCTTCTGCAGCGATTCGTTGTACTTCATCATCGCCGCGACGGATTCGGCATCCGGCATTGCATCCGGCGAGGCGTTTTCGTAGCCTTTCGGGATCATCAGCATCATGAATCGCATGGTCAGTCGCTCCGCAGGGGTGAAGGGGGGGTCGTGCTGCGTCGGAAAGTTCAGCCGAGCTTCGCGCGCATCTTCGCTTCGGCTTCGCGCTGCTCCGGCGTGAACTCCGCGCCGAAGTCCTCCGCTTCGAACAGCCGCCGGATTTCCAGCTCGACATCGCCATCCATCGGCGGCCAGCGCTTCGCCCATTCGATGGCCTCGGCCTGCGACTTGCATTCGAGCAGGCAGTAGCCGCCGATGAGTTCCTTGGTCTCCGCGAATGGACCGTCGACGACCGTCGGCTGGCCGCCACTGAACTTGACGCGCGCGCCTTCGGACGTCGGCCGCAGGCCCTCGCCACCGCGCAGCACGCCGGCCTTCGCCATCGACTCCATGTACTGGCCCATCGCGCCCAACAGCTCGCTACTGGGCATGACGAGTGCCTCGGTGTTGCGGTCGGACTTGCGCAGGATCATGAATCGCATGGGAAATCTCTCCTTGGCTAAGGTGGCAACGTCGATTCGCCGTCGGTTGGCCCGGATTCGGGCGCTCCAACCCTACGACGAACGGCGAACCGCGGAATCGACATCGACGACGAATATTTTTGCACGGCCGGCGTAAGTGCGCGCCTGACTGCCGCCGTTCGCCGAGTGCCGCGTGCCGCGTCTCATGTCACCATGGCGCGTGGCTAGCCGATCGCCTTGCCGATGACAATCCTGCCGCTGCGCCAGCGCCAGAGCCAGGGCAATCCGTCGTCCTCGCAGCGCGGGGTTGCGCGCTGCAGACGCTGGATGGGCGCCATGCTCGTTGCGCTGGCGCTGCCCGCGTCAGTGCGTGCCGGCGTCGCCGGATGCCCGCCGGCATTGCCGGCCGAGGGCGGCGCGGTACGCACGGCGGAACCGCTGTTCCCGGCAGACAACTGGTGGAACACCGACGTTTCATCGGCGCCGGTCGATGCACACTCGACGAGCTTCATCGCCTATATCAACGATGGCGGCACGCGACGGCTGCACCCTGATTTCGGCGGTGTCGCCGGTGGCGACGACATCTACGGCATGCCCTACGCGGTGGTCGACGGCGCGCAGCCGAAGCTGGCCGTGCAATTCGATTACGCGGACGAGAGCGACTGCATCGACCACGCGAGCGGCGCGGCACTGCCGTTCTACCCGATTCCCGCGCAGGCGATCACGCAGCCGCATTGGGTCGAAGGCGGCGCTCCGGGCAACGTCGACCAGCGCGCTGACGCCGATCGACATCTGCTGATCGTCGACTGCACGCACAACGCGCTGTACGAGCTCTACAACGTCTACTACGACGAAGCGAGCCGCACGTGGAGCGCAGGGTCGGGTGCGTATTTCGACATGAATGCCAGCGCGCGCAGGCCCGATGGGTGGACGTCGGCCGATGCTGCCGGGCTTGCGATATTCCCCGGCCTGGTCCGTTACGACGAAGCGTGGAATCCGGCGGTGGCCGACATCGGACACGCGTTGCGCGTGACGCTGCGCGCCACCGACGGCTATGTCTTTCCGGCGTCGCACCGTGCCGGATCGACCGCCGGCGCGCTGCCGATGGGCGCGCGGCTGCGTCTCAAGGCGACGGTCGCAGGCGCCGACCCCGCGCTGCGCAGCAGCGATCCGAATGTGCGCAGGATCTTTCGCGCGATGCAGAAGTACGGGTTGATCGTCGCCGACAACGGCTCCGACATGTACATCGGCGGCACGTTCGACGTGCGCTGGGACAACGACGTTCTCAATCCTGCGTTCGCAGCGCTGTCGGCGAGCGACTTCGACGTCGTGCAGCTCGGCTGGCAGCCGCAGGCGCCACCCCCACCACCATCGCCGGGGTCGGACACCGTGCAGGTGGTCGAATACCATTACGCGGCGTGGAATCATTATTTCATGACGGCGTTCGACGACGAGATCGGCGTCCTCGATCGCGGCGAGGTTCCCGGCTGGACGCGCACGGGTCGCACGTTCAACGCGTGGCCGCTGGCATCAACGCAGGGCGACGTCGTGTGCCGCTACTTCAGCGCCGCATTTGCGCCGCGCAGTTCGCACTTCTACTCGGCGCTTGCGAGCGAATGCGCGGTGCTGCAGCAAAGCAGCGACTGGCAGCTCGAAGGCGACGTATTTCGTGCCGCGATACCGGCGAGCGATGGAAGCTGCACGTCGGTGACGACACCGCTTTATCGCCTGTACAACAACGGTCAGGGCGGTGCGCCCAATCATCGCTACACGACGGATCCGGACGTGCGCAGCGCGATGATCGCGGCCGGCTGGATTCCCGAAGGCATCGGCCCGCTCGGCGTCAACGCTTGCGTGCCACGCTGATCGGCGCATCCCGCGGCGCCAAACGGGTGTCATCGTTTCGTAGGTCCCGACCGACATCGATTGCGCCGTGCGTCCGATGCAGCGCGCATGCCTGCGGGTGCAACATGGGTTCAGCCGCATGCATCGCGCGGCGACCTTTCCATCGTTCGAGGAATCTTCATGTCCAATCAGACCAACCAGGGGAAGAACCAGACCGGCGGGCAGAATCCACAGGATCAGAAAAACCAGCAGGGGCGCCAGAACCAGCAAAGCCAACAGAACCAGCAGAACCAGCAGGGCCGCCAGAACCCGGGGCAACAGGGTCAACAAGGCCAACAGGGCCAGGGCGGCAAGCAGCAGGGCGGTTCGTCCGGCGATCGCGGCCGCATGCAAGGGGGTTCGGACGATTCGCTGCAGACCAACCAGTCGTCGGACAAGCGGTAGTCCGCAGTAAAGCAGCACCGAGCCGGGACCGCCGCGTCGACACGCGCGGTCCCGGCTCTTCGTATTGCGCAGTGCGATAACGCTGCCGGCCTTTCCAAGAGCGCCCGAGTGTGGAAAAATCGGGCCAACTATTGTTTCGCGAAGGGCACGCGATGCTGGATCGCGACGGGTATCGCCCGAACGTCGCCATCGTCGTCGTCAATGCCAGGAATCAGGTTTTCTGGGGCAAGCGGATCCGAGAGCACTCGTGGCAATTTCCACAAGGCGGCATCAATTCCGGTGAAACGCCCGAGCGGGCGATGTACCGCGAATTGCGCGAGGAAGTCGGACTCTTGTCGCAGCACGTGAGGATTCTTGGCCGGACGCGCGATTGGCTGCGCTATGAAGTTCCGCAACACTGGATCAAGCGCGAATGGCGCGGCAGCTATCGCGGCCAGAAGCAGATCTGGTTCCTGCTGCGCCTGACCGGGCGCGACAACGACGTGAGCCTGCGTGCGACCGACCATCCGGAGTTCGATGCGTGGCGGTGGCACGACTACTGGGTGCCGCTGGAAAGCGTGATCGACTTCAAGCGCGGTGTTTACCGGCGCGCGCTCAACGAGCTCGAGCGCTTCCTGCATGGGCGTCCGCAGACGCGCCGTGAGCGGCTGTTCGGCGTCGGGCAGCCACAGCGCCCGGACGGCTACACCGAGCAGGACACCGACGACGGCGGCGAGCGCGAAAAAACGCCGGGCTGAGAGTGCGCCGCCGTGTTACGTGGCTAG
>DATCFA010000420.1:0-6138 GCA_036509805.1 Casimicrobiaceae bacterium | reverse complement strand
GACCACACCCAGCAGCACGCCGGCGGTAAAGCTCAGGATCAGGTGCAGCCGCTTGCGGAACCTGAGCGCGAAGAGTCCGCCGCAGAGTGTCGACAGGAAGGCAGCGAGCGAAAGCAGTATGGCAGGCATCGGAATGGTTTCCCGGGACAGTGCGGCGCTGCGGCGTCACCACTCGCAGTGGCGCGCAACGAATGGAAGCGCCGCGCCAGAAGCTACACGAAAGCGCGCTGCTGGAAAACTGCCCGCCGCATTTTCATCGGCCCGGCATTCGCTCGGAAACACGTTTCCGACCGTAGGCCGCTGTCCGACCCTTGCCGCCTTTGCCCGCCGACATACGCAAAGCGACGCCACGCCCCACAATGCGGTGTGCAGCGCAACTCCTCATCCAGCGGGCGAGCAGCGGGCGCGGACATTGCGCCGATCCTCGCGGCCGGACGCACGTGCTGGCGGATCGCGCGCGCCGCGCGCGTCGCGTTCCTCGTCGACGGCGACGACTACTTCGCTGCGGTGCGCGCCGCCATCGTGTCGGCGCAGCACTCGATCTTCATTCTCGGCTGGGACATCGACAGCCGCATGCTGCTTTGTCCGCACGGTGCTCCCGACGGCTATCCGGAGCCGCTCGGCGAATTTCTCGATGCGGTGGTGACGCAGCGGCACGGACTCGAGGCGCGCGTGCTCGCCTGGGACTTCGCGATGCTCTACGCGTTCGAGCGCGAATGGCTGCCGGCCTACCAGTTCGACTGGAAGACCCATCGCCGGCTGTCGTTCCACCTGGATAACCAGCATCCGCTCGGCGGTTGCCATCACCAGAAAATCGTCGTCGTTGATGATACGCTGGCGTTGCTGGGCGGCTTCGATCTCACCCGCTGCCGGTGGGATACGTCGCAACATGCGGCCGGCGACCCATTGCGCCAGGACGCGAGCGGGCATCCGTATGGCGCTTTTCACGATGTCGGCGCGATGCTCGACGGCGACTGCGCGCATGCGTTGGGCGATCTCTCGCGCGAGCGCTGGCGCCGCGCCACCGGCCACAGCGTTGCGCCGTCGCCCACCGTGACGCGCGCGACCGCGTGGCCGGCGGACGTCCCGGTCGACGTGGCGGACGTCGACGTCGCCATCGCGCGCACCGAGCCGGCGTTCCGTGGGTCCCCCGGGGTTACCGAAGTTCGCGCCTTGCACATCGACGCGATCGCGTCGGCCCGGCAGACGATCTTCGCCGAAAACCAGTACTTCACGTCGCGCACGATCGCCGATGCGTTCGCCGCGTGCATCGGCAGCGACGACGCGCCCGAGATCGCGCTGGTGATGCCGGCGAGCCAGAGCGGGTGGCTGGAATCGTCGACGATGGGCGTGCTGCGCGCGCGACTGCACCAGCGACTGCGCGCTGCCGACCCGCGCGCGCGCTACAAGCTCTATTGCCCGACGCTGCCGTGGCTCGCTGACGGCGAGCAGTGCCTCAACGTGCACAGCAAGCTGATGATCGTCGACGACGAGTTCGTGACGCTGGGCTCGGCCAACCTGTCGGAACGCTCGCTGTCGCTCGATACCGAATGCAATATCGCGATCGAGGCGCGCGGCGACGCGCGCTTGCGCGCAGCCATCGCCGCGTTGCGCGCACGGCTCCTCGCCGAGCATCTGGGCTGCGAACCTGCACAGGTCGCGCGCGCCATCATCGCCGAAGATAGCCTGCATGGCGCGATCACGGCGCTCGCAGCACGCGGCGGGCGCCGCCTGAGCGCATTCGATCCGCCGCTCGACCCCACCGTCGACGCGCTCACGCCCGACCACGATGTGCTCGACCCGGAGAAGGCCCTCGACCCCGACGTCATCGTCGCCGACCTGATGCCGGCGGATGCGCCACGCGCGCGTTTGCGACGCCGGATGAGCATGCTGGTGGCGGCGCTTTGCGCACTGGCGGCGCTGGCGCTCGCATGGCGGCTGACGCCGCTCGCGCATCTGGTCGACTTCGATTCGCTGGCGTCCTACGCGAGCGGATTCGCACGCTCGCCGTTCGCGCCGCTGCTCGTGATTCTCGCGTACGTGGTGGCCGGCCTGCTCGTCGTTCCGCTGACGCTGATGATCGGCGTCAGCGCGGCGGCGTTCGGGCCGTTGCAGGGCGGCGCGTATGCGATGGCCGGCGCATTGCTGAGCGCCGCGGTCACCTATGCGATCGGCCGCAGGCTCGGGCAGGGTCTGCTGCGCAAGTTCGCCGGACGCCGTCTCAACCGGCTGTCGCAGCGTCTGGGCCGCCGCGGGCTCCTCGCGATGGTGATCGTGCGCCTGTTGCCGATCGCACCGTATTCGATCGTCAACGTCGTCGCCGGCGCGTCGCAAATCGGCTGGCGTGACTTCATGCTGGGCACGGCGATCGGTCTCACGCCCGGCATATTCGGTATCTCGCTGTTCGTCGATCGCGCGCTGACGGCCATTCGCCATCCGGGTCCGCTGACGTTCAGCGTGCTCGCCGTTATCGTCGCGCTGCTGGTTGCCGGCGGATGGATGATCCGGCGCCAGTTGGGCGAGCCGCGCAACGACGATGACGGGCGCAGCAATCACCGCAGGCGCGCCGACGATGGCACGCGCATCGCGGACGCAACGCGCAACGCCGGCGCAACGCGCAGCGACGACGCAACGCGCAACGCCCACGCAACGCGCAGCGAAGATAGCGCACGCGCAGCGGCGCATGCGGACTGACGAGCTCGCCGCGCGCGGCGTCGCTCTGCGCGTGGCGACCTGGAACATCCACGGCGGTATCGGCCGCGACCGGCGCTACGACCCGGCGCGCATCGTCGGCGTGCTGCGCGAGCTCAATGCCGATGTGGTCGCGCTGCAGGAAGTGGCCTCGCTCGCCGAGCACGGCGACCTCCTGCCGCTGTTGCGCAGGGAGCTGGGCTTCGTCGTCGTCGCGGGCCCGACGCGCGCGTCGAAAGGTGACGACTACGGCAACGCGCTGCTGTCGCGCTACCCGGTCGAGCGTGTGTCACAAGTCGACCTGTCGGTGAAGGTGCGCGAGCCGCGCGGCGCCATCGACGCCGTGCTGACGATCGGCGAACACCGGCTGCGCGTGCTGTCGACGCACCTCGGGCTGCGGCCGTACGAGCGCCGCCAGCAGGTGCGGCACGTGCTCGCGATGATCGACGCCACCGATGGCGTGCCCGTCGTCATCATGGGGGACCTCAACGAATGGTTCCTGTGGGGACGCGCGCTGCGCCGGTTGCACGCCGATTTTCATCCGCGGCCGGCGCCGGCGACCTTTCCGTCGCGCTGGCCGCTGCTGGCGCTCGACCGTATCTGGATACGCCCGGCGCATTACCTGTGCGGCATCGCGCCGCACAAAAGTCCCCGCGCGCGTGTCGCGTCCGACCACCTGCCGCTGGTGGCGGACATCGCGCTGCCGCCGCTCGCCTGAAGGCCGCCCGGCGTCAGACCAGCTCGCCTTTCGCGCGCATGTACAGCGCGACCAGCGCAAGACCAAGCGACATCGCCGCCATCGGCGCGAACGCCAGCAGCGGTATGCCCAGCGTGTCCCACAACGCACCGGCCAGCACCGCCAGAACCACTGCGGCGCCGTAACTGAGGGTGAACGTCCCCGCCGCCATCCGCGCCACGTCTTCCTGCTTACACAAGAGCGGCGCCAAAGTGAGTCCGATCGCCAGCGCGGCGGCATTGGAAAAGCCCACCAGTCCCACCCACACGATCGTGCGCGGACCGACGTCGAACATGATGCCCGCGACGCCGACGAACGAGAGGGCCCCCGAAAGCACGTACGGCCAGGTCTTGCGCTTGATGCGGTCGGCGGTCACCAGCAGCAGCAGCGACGCGGGAAGCTGGCACAGGTTGAGCGATGTCAGCGCGCCGCCGATGAGATCGGAACGGCCGGCGCTTGCAAGATAGATCGGCAGGAACGCATTGGTGGAAAAATAGATCGCGTTGAAGCAGGCGAATAATAGTCCGAGCCGCCAGACAAGTCCCTTGTGCCAGTCGGGCAGCCACTTGTGTGGCGTGTCGCCGGTGGCGTTGCGGCGCGTTGGCGTCGCCGGTGCCAGCCACGCGACGACGAGTGCGATGGCCACGACGGGCAGCGACCAGGCGACGAGCGACATCCGCCATGAGCCATGCACCAGCGGCAGCACCAGCGACGCGGCGGCCATTACCGGAAGGATCTCGCCGATCAAAAGGCCATTCGTATAGATCGCCGTACCGGTGCCGACGTGCCGCGGCATCCATTGGCGGACGGCCGTCGGCATGATCGGCTGCATGATCGCAACACCCGCCGACATGACGATGGTGGTGACGAAAAGGATCGCGTAGCTGGATGCCAGGCCGCGCAATGCCGAACCCCCGGCCACCAGCAGCAGGCCACCGATCAGCGCGTGCTTCAGGCCGAGCTTCATCACCAGCAACGATCCCATCAGCGAGGCGATCGCGAACAGTGCCGGCGGGATGCTCGACAGCAATCCGACTTCGGTGGCGGACAGCGCGAAGTCGCTGCGTA
Organism: Casimicrobiaceae bacterium; assembly: GCA_036509805.1. Taxonomy (GTDB): domain Bacteria; phylum Pseudomonadota; class Gammaproteobacteria; order Burkholderiales; family Casimicrobiaceae; genus VBCG01. The sequence goes on along the minus strand of DATCFA010000420.1, from coordinate 1,643 downwards.
TGGTCGCGAGCACCGGTGGGATCGCGAGGATCGTCATGCGCAGTGCGTTGCCCGCAAGCCACAGCAGCAGCACGGCTGCCCATGGTTTCACGGGCGGGAAGTCGGCGTCGGAGGACATGGAGGTTTCGATTGCGCCGATCGCGCACGCGATCAGCGCCGCCGCAAGCGGCTGCGGACGTTCGATTGACGCAAGGCGAGCGGCGCGGCGAGGGCGCTACGATAGCATCACGGCGCTGCACGCCACGCGGCTTGTCACCAGGCGTAGCCGAGCGTGAACAGCAGCGTGCGGTCGGCGGAGTCACTGCCCGCCGCCGGCCGGTTGTTCCAGTCGAAGTTGTATTGCACGGTGGCGTTGATGCCGCCGCGCAACGGCGCGCGCAGGCCGGTCTGCGTGTGCAGCACGACATTGCTGGGTGATTCGAGGCTCACCGTGCCGTCTTCCTGGTGGAAAAACTGCATGTCGAGTTTCCACGGTTTCTGATCGTAACGCAGCACCCACGCAGCGGCCGTGTACTGGTCGTCCGGCACGTTGATGTTGTTGACGACGACGTAGTCGAGGCCTCCCTGCAGCGAAAGGTTGAGCGGCGCCGACTCGAAGAACTGGTAGCCCGCGCCGCCGCCCAGCGTCGAGCGCAGGTCGAGCGCCTTGAACTTGTCGTGCTCGACTGTTGCCCGTGTGTACGAGAAAAACGTCTGCTGTTCGTAGAAGCGGTCGAATTCGCCGTGCGCGCGCCAGTTGAACACCGTCTCCATGTGGTGGTCGGTCGCGTGATTGAGCTCGCCGCCGCCGAGGACCCGGTAGTCGCGTGCACGCCCGATGGCGTCGATGTCGCCGTGCACCGAGCCGTTGATGCTGTTCCCACTGGTCGTCGCACCGCCGGCGTTGACATGGCCGCTCCACGCGATGCCCTGGCCGCTTTCGTCGACGGTGGGGTTCACGTAGCGCACGCTGGCGAGCGCGATGTCGCGCGGCGCGAGGTATTGCGCGGAAGCGCCGCGCGGGCCCGTGGGCGCGAATTCGGCGCTGCCGGGGATGAACCTGCCCGCGAGCGTGCCGCTGACCATGTGTGCGTCGCCGATCACCAACGCCACCGGCTTGTCGGTCGCCACTGATGCCACATCCGACCATTTGAGCTTCAGCGTGCCCGCGTAGGACGTGGCGAACAGCAATTCGTCGGCCTTCTTGTGCACGACCTTGCCGGTCAGGCGGTCACCGTTGCGCATCACCACGACATCGGCGTTCGCCGGCGCATGGATAGCGGCGCACAGCAGCAACAGCGCGAGCTTGCGATTGAACAGTGGCTGCGGAGAACGTCGTGCGGGGTTTTCCTGCCGGGTCGCTTCGAACATCGGGTCTGGGGGGGCGTCCATCGACGGCGCCGCGGGTCGCGCGGCTGCCATCGGACAGGCGTTGGGTGGAGTGGCGACCCAAGTGTGACCGCGGTTTTTGGCGCGGGTTCGGGAATTGCCACGGCGGACCCGTTCGCTCGTTTGACCGAAAGTCATCCCTCACCCGAGCGGGCGAGGGACTTTCACGCCGTTTGCCGTAACGCGAACGCTGCGAGCGCTTGCCGCCAATCGCGGGCGTCAGATGGAGGCGTCAGATGGGCGAGCAGAATGCCGCGCCGCCACTGCCGGGGCCG
>DATCFA010000419.1:0-3877 GCA_036509805.1 Casimicrobiaceae bacterium | reverse complement strand
GCTGCGAAAGGGCTGATGTTCGCGTTGCCCGTCGCCGGCTCGCAGCCGCAGCGCAATCCGGTGCCGTGGGACGCTTCGCAGCCCTATCGCGGGCTGGGCTTTCGCGATGTCGAAGCGGACCCGCACAAAGCTACATTCGATCTGCACGAATTGCCCGTCGTCGCGAAAGCATGACGCCCGCGATCGCGTCGCGACGCCGGATGGTCACCGCGATGGCGGCGGCGCTGCTTGCGGGCGCGGCAGGCGTGCGCATCGCAAGCGCGCAACAGGAGCCCGTCGTGCACATCCTGGCGCGCAGGTTCACCTATTCGCCCGACAAGATAACGCTTGCTCGCGGCGTACCGGTGGTATTGGCGCTCGAGTCGGCCGACGTGCTGATGGGTTTCAGCGTGCCCGATTTCGGCGTGCGCGCCGACATCATTCCCGGTCAGGTGACGCGCGTGCGCATCGTTGCCGACAAGGCAGGCACGTTTCCGTTCCTGTGCGACATCTTCTGCGGATCGGGACACGAATCCATGAGTGGAACGATTACCGTCGTCGGCTGACAGGACGCTTTGTCCACCCTCGCATCCGTGGGAGCGGGAGTGTGATCGCGGGCATATCCGCGAAGGCGGCCCAAACTCGGCTAAAATGCCGGCTGTCCGCAAGCGAAGTGCCGGCTTGCCGCGACCAATGGTGGCTGTAGCTCAGCTGGTAGAGTCCCGGATTGTGATTCCGGTTGTCGTGGGTTCGAGTCCCATCAGCCACCCCATCCATTGTGTGTCCGGATGTTGCGCGCAGAAAGCCGCACAATCTTCGCGTAGGCCAAAGCCGCCAATGCGCGTCAGCGTATCGCCGATCGTCCGACATCGGCACGGCGGTTAAGATACGAGCTCCGCGCATTGCGCGAGCAGCAGGCCGTTCCATGCGAATCACCGTCGCCACGTACAACATCCACAAGGGCTTCACGCAGCTTACGCGGCGAATGGTGATTCACGACCTGCGTGAGCGCCTGCGCGGGCTTTCGGCCGACGTGCTGTTCCTGCAGGAAGTGCAAGGCGTACACAAGAGCAACGCCAGCCGTTATCGCGACTGGCCGGCCAAGTCACAGCACGAGTTCATCGCCGACAGCGTCTGGCACGAGGTCGCGTACGGCAAGAACGCGTCCTACCGCGACGGTCACCACGGCAACGCGCTGCTGTCACGCTTTCCGATCATCCGCCAGGACAACGAAGATATTTCCGCGCACGTGTTCGAAAGCCGCGGCATGTTGCATTGCGTGCTGAAGCCGGGACCGCGGATGCCGGAGCTGCACTGCCTCAACGTGCATCTCGGGCTGTTCGAACGCGGCAGGCAATGGCAGATCCACACGCTGGTCGAACGCATCCGCGCCAATGTACCGCGCCACGCACCGCTGATCATCGCCGGCGATTTCAACGACTGGCGCCACAAGGCCAACCGCGCGCTGATCGAAGACCTGGGCGTCGTCGAGGTGTTCGAGGAAGTGAGCGGGCGCACCGCGCGCACGTATCCGGCGATGTTGCCGATGTTCCGCCTCGATCGAATCTATGCGCGCGGCCTCGACGTCATCGATGCGCGCGTCCACTACGCTTACCCGGGCCATCGCCTGTCCGACCACGCAGCGCTGGGCGCCACGTTCGAATTGTCCGTGCGCACGCGCTGAGCGCTTTCGCGACATGGGCCGCTTCCTGCCGGGAAACGCCGTCGACCTGCTGCGCAGCGGCCGCGAATACTTTCCGGCGCTGCTCGACGCGATCACCGTCGCCGAGCGCGAAGTGTGGATCGAGACGTATATCTTCGCCGACGACGCGTCGGGCAATCGCGTTGCCGACGCGCTGATCGGCGCCGCGCGCCGCGGCGTAGTGGTACGCGTGCTGGTCGACGGCTGGGGCGCGCGCCACTTCCTGACACCGGTGCTGCAGGCGCGGCTGCGCGAAGGCGGCGTGCGGCTGCTCAAGTACCGGCCGGAAATCGCGCCGTGGCAGTTCCGCTCGCACCGGATGCGCCGGCTGCATCGCAAGCTGGTGCACGTCGACGGCGCCGTGGCGTTCGTCGGCGGCATCAACATCATCGACGACATGAATACGCCCGGCCACAAGCCGCCGCGTGTCGACTTCGCGGTGCGCATCCGCGGCCCGCTGCTGGGGCTGATCGTGCCGACCATGCACCGGCTGTGGGAAATCGTGCAGATCTTCGAGTTCGACGGCGACCGCGTCGACCACGCAGATGACGACGAGGAGAGCCTGCACGTCGGGCAGGCGGGCGACACGACCGCCAAGTTCCTCATCCGCGACAACCTGCGCCACCGCAGCGACATCGAGCGCGCCTACCTGGCGGCGATTCGTACGGCGCGCGACGAAATCATCATCGCGAATGCCTATTTCTTCCCGGGGATACGCTTCCGGCGCGAGCTGATCGCGGCGGCGAAGCGGGGCGTGCGCGTGACGCTGCTGCTGCAGGCGCGTGTCGAGTACCGGCTGCTGCACTACGCGGCGCGTGCGCTGTACGGCCAGATGATCGATGCGGGAATCGCGATACAGGCGTATTCGCGCTCGTTCCTGCATGCCAAGGTTGCAGTGATCGACGAGCGCTGGGCCACCGTCGGCTCGTCCAACATCGATCCCTATTCGCTGTTGATGGCGCGCGAGGCCAACATCGCCGTGCGTGACCCGGCGTTCGCATCGCTGCTGCGCGTCGAGTTGCTGGCAATGATCGCCGATGCCGACCGCGTCGCACCGCAGCTATGGGCCGAGCGGTCGATCCTGACCAAGGCGCTATGCTGGATCGCGTACGGCTTCGTGCGTGTCGCAATGGGATTCCTCGGCTACGGTGGCAACGAATGGTGGAAGGGCACGAAGCCGGCATCGGATTGAGCGCGGGTCCAACGCTTGCCGATGCAATCGGTGGCCGGCAACCTGCAAGAGAGTTCGACGTGCGCGAAGGTCGTTGTCGCGAACGCGCGATGCCGCGGCGCTGCTAGACTTCGCACGATGCGTCATCACGGCAATTCGGCACTTCCGCTCCCAGCGCTCGCGAAATCCTCCGCGCGCCGCAACGACTGGCAGGCGATCGCGACGTTGCTGCCCTATCTCTGGCGCTACAAGGCGCGCGTCATCGCGGCCATCGTGTGCCTCGTCACGGCCAAGGTCGCCAACGTCGGCGTCCCGGTCATCCTCAAGCACATCGTCGACCAGCTGGACGCGAAGACCGCAATGCTGGTCGTTCCGCTCGCGCTGCTGGTGGCATACGGTGCGCTGCGCCTGTCGACGACGCTGTTCACCGAGCTGCGCGAGATCCTGTTCGTGCGCGTCACGCAGCGCGCGGTGCGCACGATCGCGCTGCAGGTGTTCCGCCATCTGCACGCGCTGTCGCTGCGCTTCCACCTGAACCGGCAGACGGGCGGCCTTACGCGCGACGTCGAGCGGGGCCAGCGCGGCATCTCGACACTGATCAGCTACACGCTGTTCTCGATCCTGCCCACGCTCGTGGAAATCACGCTGGTGTCGGTCATCCTCGCGACGCGCTACGACTGGACGTTCATCGCGCTCACATTCGTCGCGCTGGCGATCTACATCGTATTCACGATCTCGATCACCGAGTGGCGCACGCATTTCCGGCGGCAGATGAACGAGCTCGACAGCCGCGCCAATTCGCGTGCGATCGACAGCCTGCTCAACTACGAGACCGTCAAGTACTTCGGCAACGAGTCGTTCGAGGCGCGGCGCTACGACGACAGCCTCGAGCACTGGGAGCATGCGGCGGTCAAGAGCCAGACATCGCTGTCGGTGCTCAACATCGGCCAGAGCGCGATCATCGCGATCGCCGTTTCGCTGATCATGTGGCGCGCGACGGCGGGCGTGGTCAGCGGCCGGATGAG
>DATCFA010000418.1:0-3644 GCA_036509805.1 Casimicrobiaceae bacterium | reverse complement strand
GTGGTCGCGTCCGACGCAGGTAACGGGCACCTCGTTGGCGAAAGAGGGCAGGCGCCTGCGCCCGCGAGCATCCACATAGCGGAAAACGTCCGAAGATCAATCCAGCCGTTGAGCTTGTGTGGCGCGGCCTGATCCCACAGCCACGCTTCCGTCGGCATGCGCGGTCCACCAGAGTCCGGGATCTTCACCGCGGCTTGCGCAGGACATACGTGCGGAATAGCTCTCCAGCGAAGAATTTGAAGAATCGCCAGACGGTGCGCACCGGATGCTTCGTTTGCGTCGCGTGCAGCGTGGCGAGGAGACGCAGCAGACTACCCATGCCGAGCGTCAGCACGCCCGCGCCGACGATCGTGCCGGTCGCATCGGTGCCCTCGTGCAGCGTTGTGTAAAGCGTCGTGGTCTCGCGCCATAGCTTCCACGGTGGGCCAATACGCACGTGCTTCTTGCCGGCGAGGTAATACGACTTGCCAAGATGGCGGAAGCCGAGCTCGTACACCATGTATGCCAGCGCGGAGTCTCCACTCGGAGTGAAAAGACCGAACACGCCCGATTCGGACGGGATCGCCTCGCCGAACGGCGCGAAGTCGATGTGGACGGTGAGACCGCCGAGATGCCTTTCGTCGGCGATGAGAGCATCGATGCTTTCAATGTCGATCGTCGCATGCATGGTCAAGATACCGGGACCAATCGCACCGGTTTCAGGATCGGTCGCGCCGAGCGTGAAGCCGCCGGACATCGCTTCGCGGAATGTCACGCCGTCATTGACCTCGCGCATCGCGGTTGCGCTCGGATCGAGCGGAGAAGGCGCGGCCGCGAGTGCGCGCCGCGCATCGCGATAGCCCATGTCGATCAGCGTCGCCGCGTTGATGCGGCCGAAATAGAAATCTGGATCGAGCGGCAGCGGTACCTCAGGCTTGACGACGTGCACGACGATCGGATCGCTATGTCCCCAGACCGTCTCGCCCTGTGCGATGCGTTCGTTGATCCCGGCGATCGTCGCGAGTTCTTCGTTGAGCGCGCCGACCGCACTCATCTCGATCATGTGCACGTATTGATCGAACGCGCCGTCGTGATACGTCCGCGTGTTGCCGATGCACCAGACCAGCCACAGCGTGCGCGCGCCACGCCGAACGCAGCTCAGGAGATTCGCATCCTTGATCCAGACGGCGTCGGTCCACGTGCTGCCTCCTGCTTTCACTGCCGGCATGAAGATCTGCAGCGACGCCGCGGCGACGAGGCGGTCCAGGTCCAGATCGGTGTGCGGCAGCGCGACGACAGTCTTGTCATCGAACCGGCAGACATTGAACGAAGCATCGATTCCGGTAGCCGCGCGGATGCGCTCGATGTCGACGCCGAGCGCGGGATAGACATGCCGTACCAGTCCGTCGGCGCTGCCAAGCGCGCTCAGGTGGGTGAAATGAAGATAGTCAATCGCTGGTCGCGTAGCGGCGAACTGCTTCACCGGAAACGCGCGCCAGCGCGCGCAGAGATCGTCCGGCGTCACACCCGACACCAGCGCGGCAAGATTGATCGTGCCGCCGGAGGCGCCATCCGCGTACGAAAAGCGCATACCTTCCTCGTACAGCGCTTTCACGGCGCCGGCCTGGTACGCGACCCGCATGCCGCCGCCGGCAAGGACCAGCGCACAAGCGTTGCGCTCCGCACCAGCAGCGATGGGGGGCTGGTGGGCTGCGCTCATGCTCGTTTCCCTTGGACGCATTCTCCGCGCACCGCGAGCGCTACGAAAATGCCGGTGACGAGCTCGAGCGCGGCGAACGCGAGGAACGGCCAGCTAGGCTTGCCGTCCACGATCCAGCTGCCGAGTCGTGCGACGACGCCGGCGAAGACGCCGGCGAGAAACACGCGATGTGCGGTCGTGGTGCGAAAGATTTCGCTGCGGAACGCGATGCAGAAGATGCCGAACGCAAGCTCAACCGCCTTGAGGAATCGGTATTGGTTGAGCAGGGTCGCCGCTGCGACGTTGCCAAGCGTTGCCATGGGCACCCCGAAGACTTTGGCAAGTTCCCAGCGCGCGATGAGGATGCCGCTCGCGCCGACGCCGGTCAACATCAGCGAGTAGCCCCAGAAGAAGATCCGCGCGAGCACATTCATCGCGATTCCCTGCGCAACAGATCGAAGTAGAGAAGACCGCTCAGGAAATCGAATGCCGCCACGGCGAGCGCGAGCTCGGCGAACACGCCGCGTTGGACGCCGAGCGCAACCAGGAGCGACGCGCCGATCTTCTGCAGGCCGGCCCAGAGCAAAACGACTGGCAGCGCTGCGCGCCGCGCCTGCGCGTGCAGGACGGCGGCACCGAAGAGGACCATGAACATGCCGATGGTAGCGAATAGTTGCGCGGCGTCAGCCCGCGGCTCGACGTTGAGCAGTGGCAGCAACGAACTCGGCGCGACAAGCTGCGCGGCGCCTGTCACGATCGTGATGGCGGCGATGATCGTGACGCCAAGGCGTTCGAGCCTGAGGGCGTCCATCGTCATCGCGCCCATTCCGGATAGCGCGCGAACCTGGTCCAGACTCCGAAGTAGAGCGCCAGCGCTGCCCATTGCACGCACCAGATGGCGACGCGCACGCGATTGAGCTGCATCCAATCGGCGAGGACGACATGCAGGCGATCCGCGCGCTGGATGTGTGCCGCCATCTCTGCATTGAGCGGAAAGATCATCCACAGGGTCAGCGCGGTCGTGGTGGCGAGCGCGACGATGACGACGATTGGCACCCAGCGCCAGTGCGAGCGCCATTCCGCGATCAGCATGATCGCAGCGCAGGCGAACATCACCTTCGTCATCTGCGTGAAGAACGAGGTGGCGGCTTGCACTTGCGGCACGAACTGCAGGTAGTAATTGTCCGGCGTCAACTGCGCAGCCGTCGGGAACGAGAAGAGCACGAGCGAGCCGCCGGTGCCGAGGTACATCGACGCGCACAGGAACAGCAGCATGTGATTGGCGATCAGGAGTTTCGACTTCATGGATTCGTCTCCCAGTCGGCAGCGCGCGCAGGCGGCGGCAGCCAGTCACTCGACTGGCCGAGCGGATAGGTGCTTTCGAGGCCTTCCATCGAATGCGTCGGCGGGTTCTTCGTGGTGATGAACCAGCACTCGAGGTAGTCGTCGAGGACGCCCGCAGTCGATGGAAAGAATCCGGAGAAGAGCGGCTCTGGCGTGATGTCGAGCGTCTTCAGCGATGCCATGCGTGGGTGATCGCCGATGAAGAGACGCGCAGAGCCCGGCTTGAACAGCGAGAATCCGAGCTTGCCCTTGAAGTATATGTGCGACTTCATCAGCATGCCGCGGAACGCGCAGTAGTTGACCGCGTCCCTGTCGAGCGACAGCCACGTCGACGCGGGTTTTTTCACGTCGATGCGCATGGCCATTTGTCCGTCGAGGTCGTATTGGCTGCTGACCCATGCGTTGCCGATCTTGAAATCGAGATTCGCGCGATGTTTGGGCATGCCCCAGATACCTTTGCCGCCTTTGACCGAGAGTTCCGTCGACACCGGCAGATCCACGACGTATTGGCCAGTGCCGTAGGTTTTCATCAGCAGTCCCGGCAGAAGGCGCGGGGCCGGTCGCGCGCCATGCGTGCATGCGATGGCGATCGAGAATTCGATGTAGTTGCCGATGACGGTGA
>DATCFA010000417.1:0-3149 GCA_036509805.1 Casimicrobiaceae bacterium | reverse complement strand
TGCGAGTCCGTAGACGTTGCTGGCGCGGTCGAACAGGTGGCCCAGGTCGGCCGCCTGCTGCCCGGTCGATGCGCTTAAGTCGATGTGCGGATAAAGATTGGCGTTGGCTACGCCGACAGCCGCGGTCGCCGCATGCAATTGCGCCTCGGCGGCGAGGATGTCGGGCCGCCGGTGCGCAAGTTCCGACGGCAGGGTGAACGGAAGTTCCTTTGGCAATACGAGACGAGCCAGGTCGAAATCGGGCAACTCGGCAGCAGCGGGCGCGTCGCCCATCACCACTGCCAGCGCGTGACGCGCAACGCCCAGTTGCTGGCGCAGCGGTGGCAACAGCGTCGTATCACTGGCGAGCTGGCTTTGCGCGCTGACGATGTCGAGGCGCGATACCGATCCCGCGGAAAACGCGACGTGCACGAGCTTCAGGTTTTCACGGTCCTGGCCGAGGATGGCGTCGAGCGTCGCGATCTGCGCGCGCAGCGACGCGATTTTCAACGACTGCATGACGGCGTTGCCGCTGACGGCGAGGTAGGCTGCGTTGAGCTGCTGCCGCTGGAATTCGGCGAGCGCCTCGCGTTGTTCGACCGAGCGCGCAATGCCGCCCGTGTAGTCGAGCGCGTAGCTGATTGTCGGACCCACGGCGAAATAGGTGAACGGCGGCGGCTTCGGCGAGCTGCCGAGGAACTCCGCGCCGTACTTCTGGCGGCCAATGCCCGCGTTGATTCCGATCTGGGGAGAGAGCGCGCCTGCTTGCGCGACCGCGAGTTCCTGCGCCTGCGCCAGCGTCGCCGCGGCGGACGCAAGCGTGCGGTTGCCCGCCAGCGCGCGCGCGACGACGCCATCGATCGCATCCGATTGGAACAGGCGCCACCAGTCGTCGCGCAACGACTCGCCGGCTACCACGTGCTGCGCGGAGGCGCCGCCCGGCGCCTCGATGGCAAGCTTCTGCGCGGTATAGCGCGAAACCTGCGTGGGCGCCGGACGCTCGAAGTCAGGGCCCAGCGCGCAGCCCGCCAGCGCCAGCGCCGCAGCCTGCGACGCCAGCAGCGCGATGAGGCCGTTGCGCGTCATTCGACCACCACGATTTCGTCGGCGGGCGTCGCGCGACCGCTGCGCAGCAGCACGACCAGCGGCACCGCGCAGAGCGTCAGTATCATCATCAGCTTGAAGTCGTTGTTATAGGCGATCATCGCGGCCTGCTCGGTGACGCTGTGGTTGAGCGCTGCAAGGCCGCCGAGACCCGACAGCGCCGATGCATGCGCGCGCATCGTCTCGCCATAGGGCGTCACCTGCTCGGCGAGGCGCGCGTGCATCGTCTGCGTATTGCGCGTCAGCAGCGTCTCCACCACCGATATGCCGATGCTGCTGCCCAGGTTGCGGATCAGGCTGAACAGCGCCGTGCCCTCGTTGCGATATTGCGGTGACAGTGTCGCGAACGTGATGGCGGCCAGCGGCACGTAGACGAAGCCGGTGCCGAGACCCTGCGCGAGGCCCGACCAGATGACCGGCGCCATGTCCATCTGCAAATAGAAGCCCGTCATCTGCCATAGCGAAACGGCGGTCAGGCCGAAACCCGTCGCGATGATGTAGCGCGTGTCGACCTTGCCCATCAGGCGGCTGACGATGACCATCGCCATCAGCGTGCCGATGCCGCGCGGCGCGGTGACGAATCCAGTCAGCACGACCGGGTAGTTCAAGAGGTCCTGCAGCAACGGCGGCAGCAGCGCGAGCGTCGCGAACAGCACGACGCCGACAATGAAAATGAACAGGTTGCCGGTCAGGAAGTTGCGATCTTTGAACAGCGCCGGGCTGACGAACGCGGGCTTGGATGTCGTCAGCATGTGGACGACGAACAGGTAGAAAGCGGTACCTGCGACGATGGCCTCGACCCAGATCTCGGTTGCGCTGAACCAGTCCTTCAGTTGCCCGCGGTCGAGCATCAACTGGAAAGCGCCGATGGCGACACTCAGGGCGGCGAATCCGACGAAGTCGAAGCGCGACTTGCGGATCACCGTCTCGGGCATGAACGACAGGATGCCCGCGAACGCCAGGATGCCGAACGGCACGTTGATGTAGAACACCCAGCGCCAATTGTATTGCTCGGTCAGCCAGCCGCCGAGCGCCGGGCCGAGGATCGGGCCGATGGTGACGGCCATCACCCAGATCGCCATCGCCTTCGCGTGCTGCTCCGGCGGGTTGATGTCGAGCAGCACCGCCTGCGACATCGGGATCAACGCTGCGCCGCAAAGCCCCTGCAGCAATCGTGCGGCAACGATTTCCGGCAGCGATTGCGCCAGCCCGCACAACGCCGAGGCCACGGTGAAGCCGACGACCGAGAACAGGAACACGCGCTTGCGCCCAACCTGCCCGGCAAGCCAGCCGGAAAGCGGCGTCATGATGGCGGCCGCGATGATGTACGACGTCAGCACCCACGCCATCTGGTCCTGTGTCGCGGACAGCGAACCCTGGATGCGCGGCAGCGCCACGTTGGCGATCGTGTTGTCCAGCGCCTGCATGATCGACGCCAGCATCACCGACAGCGTGATCAACACGCGGTGCGGCGGCCGGCCGGGCTCGACTGCCATGACCGCGGCGTTCACCGGATGGTCGTCGTTGCACCGGTGGGCGTCGCCGCGGACGAGCCGAACAGATGCCGCTTGAAATGCGTGTCGACCGTCACGTTCGCGCTCAAGCCGCCGTGCAGCGGGAACGCCGCGTCGTGCTTGTCGAGCTCGATGCGCACCGGCAGCCGCTGCACGACCTTCACCCAGTTTCCCGTCGCGTTTTCGGGCGGCAAAACGGAGAATTGCGAACCGGTGCCGGGACTGACGCTCGCCACCTTGCCTTCGAACGTCTTGCCGGGATAGCTGTCGACCTCGACCGTCGCTTGCTGTCCCACGCGCATGTGCGCGAGCTGGTCTTCCTTGAAGTTGGCCTCCACCCACACGTCCGCGGTGGACACCAGCGCGAATACCGGCGCCGACGCGCTGATGTAGCTGCCGACCTGTAGCTGCTCGACGCGTGTCACCACGCCGTCGCTCGGCGCCGTCACCACCGTGTACGACAGGTTGAGCCTGGCGCGGTCGAGCAACGCCTGCGCCTGTTGCACCTTCGGATGCCTGTCCAGCGCAATGTTCGGATTGCCGCCGAGATCG
>DATCFA010000416.1:0-3182 GCA_036509805.1 Casimicrobiaceae bacterium | reverse complement strand
GACGATTACACGCCAATGGACTTTGTCGTCGTCGTGTTGCAGACTGTATTCGCCATGACGCGCGAGCAGGCGACGCAGGTGATGCTGCAGGTACATCGCGAAGGCATGGGGGTTTGCGGTACGTTCACCCGAGAGGTGGCGAGCGCCAAGGTTCAGCAGGTCACCGATGTTGCGCGCGAGCATCAACACCCGTTGCAGTGCACGATGGAGGAGACGTAGACGTTAGTGTAAGCACGGCGGAATCGTCCGCCGTCGTATCGGAAGGCGGAGTCAGGCAATGATCGCGCAGGAACTTGAAGTCTCCCTCCACATGGCCTTCGTCGAGGCGAGGCAGAAGCAGCACGAGTTCATCACCGTCGAGCACCTGCTGCTCGCGATGCTGGACAACCCGTCGGCACAGGAAGTGCTGAAGGCGTGCGGAGTCGATCTGGACGAACTGCGCGGCGTGCTGGCCGATTTCATCGCCGAGCACACGCCGCGGCTCGCCGCGCACTCGGACGCCGACACGCAGCCCACGCAGGGGTTCCAGCGCGTGATCCAGCGCGCCATCCTGCACGTGCAATCGTCCGGCAAGAAGGAAGTCACCGGCGCCAACGTGCTGGTCGCCGTGTTTGGCGAGAAGGAATCACACGCGGTCTATTTCCTCAACCAGCGCGGCGTCACGCGCCTCGATGTTGTCAACTACATTGCGCACGGCATCACCAAGACGCCGCAGAAAAAGGACGACAAGGCCGACACGCGTGGCGAAGAAGGCGAAGCCAGCGAATCGCAGGGTGCGCTCGACGCCTACACGATCAATCTCAACAATCTCGCCAAGCAAGGCAAGATCGATCCGCTGATCGGCCGCGCGACCGAGCTCGAGCGCGTCGTGCAGGTACTGTGTCGGCGGCGCAAGAACAATCCGTTGCTGGTCGGCGAGGCCGGCGTTGGCAAGACCGCCATCGCCGAAGGACTCGCGCGCCGGATCAACGAAGGCAACGTGCCCGACCTGCTCGGCGAATACCAGGTGTATTCGCTCGACATGGGTGCGTTGCTGGCTGGCACCAAGTATCGCGGCGACTTCGAGCAGCGCCTGAAGGCGGTGCTGAAGCAGCTCGGCGAAAACCCGAAGTCGATCCTCTTCATCGACGAGATCCACACGATCATCGGCGCGGGTGCTGCATCGGGCGGCACGCTCGATGCGTCCAACCTGCTCAAGCCCGCGCTGTCCACCGGTGCGCTGAAATGCATCGGCGCAACCACGTACACCGAGTACCGGCAGATCTTCGAAAAAGATCACGCGTTGTCGCGGCGCTTCCAGAAGGTGGACGTGCCCGAGCCGTCGATCGCCGAGACCATCGAGATCCTGCGCGGGCTGAAGTCGCGCTTCGAGGAGCACCACGGCGTCAAGTACGCGCCGGCGGCGCTCACGTCGGCGGCCGAGCTCGCCGCGCGCTTCATCAACGACCGCCACCTGCCCGACAAGGCGATCGACGTGATCGATGAAGCGGGTGCCGCGCAGAAGATCCTGCCGAAGTCGAAGCAGAAGAAGGTGATCGGCAAGAACGAGGTCGAGGAAATCGTCGCCAAGATCGCGCGCATCCCGGCCAAGAACGTGAGCTCCGACGACCGCAAAGCATTGCGCACGCTCGATCGCGACCTGAAGAACGTCGTGTTCGGCCAGGACAAGGCGATCGATGCGCTGACGGCGGCCATTCGCATGGCGCGCTCCGGCCTCGGCAATCCGGTGAAGCCGATCGGCAACTTCCTGTTCAGCGGGCCCACGGGCGTGGGCAAGACCGAAGTGGCGAAGCAGCTCGCGTATTGCCTCGGCATCGAGCTGATCCGCTTCGACATGTCCGAATACATGGAGCGCCACGCGGTGTCGCGGCTCATCGGTGCGCCGCCCGGCTACGTCGGTTTCGACCAGGGCGGCCAGCTCACCGAGTCGGTCACCAAGCATCCGTACAGCGTCGTGCTGCTCGACGAGATTGAGAAGGCGCACCCGGACATCTACAACGTGTTGCTGCAGGTGATGGACCACGGCACGCTGACCGACAACAACGGGCGCAAGGCCGACTTCCGCAACGTGACGATGATCATGACGACCAACGCCGGCGCTTCCGAACTGGCGAAGGGCTCGATCGGATTCTCCAACGACCGCGTCGCCGGCGACGAGATGACCGAGATCAAGCGGCTGTTCACGCCCGAGTTCCGCAACCGGCTCGATGCGACGATTTCGTTCGCGTCGCTCGACCACGACGTCATCCTCAAGGTCGTCGACAAGTTCCTGCTCGAGCTCGAGAACCAGTTGCACGAGAAGAAGGTCGAGTCGTCGTTCACACCCAAGCTGAAGGCGTACCTGGCGAAAAAGGGCTTCGACCCGCAGATGGGCGCGCGGCCGATGGCGCGGCTGATCCAGGACCTGATCCGCAAGGCGCTTGCCGACGAACTGCTGTTCGGCCGGCTGGTGTCGGGCGGCAAGGTGACGATCGATCTCGACGACGACGATCACGCCAAGCTCGTGTTCGACGAGACGCCCGAACCCGAGTTGGCATAACCCCCCGTCATTCCCGCGCACGCGGCAACACCCCGTCATTCCCGCGCAGGTGCACCCCGTCATTCCCGCGCAGGCGGGAATCCAGCGTCGTCGATCTTTCAACGGGAAGCGGCGTCAGACAGCAATCTCCGGGTACCGGTCTACCCAGTAAGGGTTGCATGCCTCGATTAACGCGATCTTCCATCTTCCACACGCGATTCCATTGCTTGATCTGCTTTTCACGAGTTATCGCCGATTCTGCCGTGGCGTGCTGTTCGAACCACACGAGTTTGTGGACATGGTACTTGCTGCTGAAGCCTGCCGTTATTGCTTCCCTATGCTGCCACGTGCGTCCAACCAGATTGGAAGTCACGCCGACATAAAGCGTTCCGTTGCGACGTGACGCCAGGAGGTAAACGTGGAAAACGCGCTCGTTTCGAGACATGGCGTGATTTGGCCATGGCTCGAGATTTCGCGGCAATCAGCCAAACCGGCGACGACATCGGCCAAACGGGCGGCGACGCTGGATTCCCGCTTGCGCGGGAATGACGGTGTGTGGCGACGGAAGACGGTGCGGCGATGAACGACGCTGCGGCGATGTGGCGGCAGGCGCCGGCGCTGGTCACAGCCGCGAGGAAGCGTTGTTACCCGAACGAGTCGGCGC
>DATCFA010000415.1:0-2474 GCA_036509805.1 Casimicrobiaceae bacterium | reverse complement strand
ACGGCGTCGACTCCATGCGCGACCAGCGCGTCGGCGATGCGCGCGATGTCGGGCACGTCGAGGTCGGGTGCGATCTTGACGGCCAGCGGCACGCGCCGGCCATGCCGTTGCGCCAGCGCCGCGCGCGCGCGCGCGAGCGTCGCCAGCAGCGCCGCCAGCGCAGCATCGTCCTGCAACTCGCGCAACCCGCGCGTATTCGGCGAACTCACGTTGACGGTCACGTAATGCGCGTGCGCATAGACAGCTTCGAGGCAGCGCACATAGTCGTCGGCGGCGTGCTCGTTGGGCGTGTCGGAATTCTTGCCGATATTGATGCCCAGCACGCCGCGGTAACCACTGCGCGCGACGTTGGCGCACAGTACGTCGACGCCGTCGTTGTTGAATCCCAGCCGGTTGACCAGCGCGTCCGCCTGTGCGAGGCGCCACATCCGCGGCTTCGGGTTGCCGCCCTGTGCGCGCGGCGTCACCGTGCCCACTTCGATGAAGCCGAAGCCGAGTGTCGCAAGGCCCGCGAGATGCGCCGCGTTCTTGTCGAGACCGGCCGCGAGGCCGACGCGGTTGGGAAACGTGATGCCCATCACGTCGACCGGTGACCGCGTGACCTGCGGCGCCGACAACTGCGCGAGGCCCAAGCGCGTCGCCGCATCGAGGCTCGCGAACGCCGCCGCGTGCGCGCGCTCGGGGTCGAGCGCGAACAGCAGCGGGCGAATGAGCGGGTAGAACATCGTGTACGCGCGCGTTTCCTGAAGGCGCGCGATGATAACATCGCAGCGAATGAAAATCGTCGCGCTGCTCGCCGCCTGGGTGTTCGCCATGCCCGCGCCCGCGCACGCGCGCTCCGGCAGCGCAGGCTATGCGCGGCGCGCCGACGTGCGCGAGTTCGCGCACGAAATGGCCGCCGAAACGGGGATGCCGGCGCAATCGATCCTGGCCACGCTGGCTGCGGCGCGCTACCAGCCGAAGATCGTCGAGTTGATGAACCGGCCGTTGCTCGCGCCACCCAAGTGGTTCGAGTACGCGCCGCAATTTCTCAATGCCGGCCGCATTGCCGCGGGCGTCGCGTTCTGGGACGCGAATGCCGATGCGCTCGCGCGCGCGCAAGCGCAATTCGGCGTGCCCGCCGAAATCATCGTCGCCGTACTCGGCGTCGAAACCTATTGGGGACGCATCACCGGCCGCTACCGCGCGCTGGACGCGCTGGCGACACTGGCATTCGACTATCCACGGCGCGCCGCGTTCTTTCGTGGCGAGTTGAAAGCGCTGCTTCTTCTTGCGCGCGAACAGCATGTGCCGGCCGCTGCGTTGCAGGGATCGTTCGCCGGCGCAATGGGATTGCCGCAGTTCATGCCGGCAAGCTACCGCGACTATGCGATCGACTTCGATGGCGATGGCCGCGCAGATCTGTGGAACGATGCGGCCGACGCGATCGGCAGTGTCGCCAATTTTCTCGCGCTGCACGACTGGGCCAGCGGCCAGCCGGTGCTGCTCGACGCGAGTGTCGACGCCTCGGCGCGCGATGGGCTGATGCAGAAGCTCGATGGCGGCATCAGCGAGCGGCGCACGCTCGACGCGTGGCGCCAGGAAGGTATTGCCGTCGCGACGCCCGCGTCGCTCGCCGACGACCCGGTGGGAATCCTGCTGCTCGAGAATGCCGGCGCCGCCGCCAGCCTGTATGTCGCTTGCAACAACTTCTACGTGATCACGCGCTACAACAAGAGCCGGCTTTACGCGGCGGCGGTGTGGCAGCTCGCCAACGCGGTGGAAGCGGCGCGGCAACGCGAAACGGCGAGCGCTGCGCGGCCTGCGGTGCAGGGCAGCGCGCTATACTGACATCACGCCGCCGTCGACGGCCGCCGATCACGATGCGCATCCTGTTATCCAACGACGACGGCTATTTCGCGCCGGGACTCGAGCATCTCGCCAGTGCGCTCGCTGCGCACGCGGACCTGACCGTCGTGGCGCCGGAGCGCGACCGCTCGGGCGCGTCCAATTCGCTGACGCTCGATCGCCCGCTGTCGGTGCGCCGCGCAGCCAACGGCTTCCTGTTCGTCAACGGCACGCCCACCGACTGCGTGCACCTGGCCGTCACCGGCTTGCTCGACGAGATGCCCGACATGGTGATCTCGGGAATCAACCTGGGCGCCAACATGGGCGACGACACCATTTACTCGGGAACGGTGGCCGCGGCCACCGAGGGGTTCCTGCTCGGCATTCCATCGATCGCCATCTCACTCACGTCGAAGACCGCGCAGCATTTCGAGACGGCGGCGCAGGTCGCGGTGGACCTGGTGCGCATGCATCGCGAGCACGCGCCGAAAGTGTGGCTGCTCAACGTCAACGTGCCGGATGTCGCGCATGCCGACCTTGCAGGCTTTGCCGTCACGCGGCTCGGGCGGCGCCATCGCGCCGAGAATGTCGTGCGCGCCGAAAATCCGCGCGGCCAGACCGTCTACTGGGTGGGTGCGGCAGGACCG
>DATCFA010000414.1:0-2182 GCA_036509805.1 Casimicrobiaceae bacterium | reverse complement strand
TCCGTGATGACGCGGATGCCGCGCGCGTGCGCCGCGCGGATGAACCCCACGGCGTCGTCCAGCGAGCCGTAGCGCGGGTCCACCTGCTCGTACTGCGCGACGTCGTACCCATCGTCGCGCAGCGGCGAGGGGAAGAACGGCAGCAGCCACAGACAGGTGATGCCGAGGCCCTGCAGGTAGTCGAGCTTCTGCGCGATGCCCTGAAAGTCGCCGACGCCGTCGTTGTTGCTGTCGAAGAACGACTTCACGTGCGCCTGGTAGATGATCGCGTCCTTGTACCACAGCGGATCATCGTCCACGCCCGGCATCGAGGACGAGACGGCGTCAACCGGCAGAGCAAGATGTGGAGTATCGAGTGCCATTTCGAATTGCTAATACGACTTTGTCAGATCCGCAGGTTGATTTGCTGGAGTTCTTGAATGCGTTTGAAATAGTTCGGTTGTTGGGCCAACAGTAGGGCCGTGAAGATCTCTTGGATGATCGCTCGAATACCGGGAAACGTCAGCGGTGGATCGACGCGACTCCGCATCCGCTCGCGCTGCAAGAAAGCGTACGCGACGGCGGTGAGCACGACATGATGGTGCCATCCCGGGTACGAGCGGCCTTCGAAATGATCGAAGCCGAGTTCGGTCTTGAGCTCTTGATACTGCTGTTCGATCGCCCACCGTTGATGCGCGAGTCGGACCAATTGCTTGACCGAGGCGGTCGTCGGCAAATTGACGAAGAAGTATTTGGTGCGTGGCGTGGCACCCAGATCCTGTTCGCACAAGAGCCAGACTTCGGGCGCCAGTCGTCGATCGCGCCAGTCGTGGGCGGGGGTGACGCGGACGGCCGCGAAGCGGGCCGCCCACGGGCGATTCGCCCCGTTGCGCCACGTCACCCGTCGCCAGGCGCGCGCTGGCAGTGCCAGCGCCAGGGCTCGGACCGCAATGGGTCGCGTGTCGTGCACGAGCACGAGCTGCGATCGTGGCCGGCCCGTGCGCGCACTCGGCGGGACATGGACGGCCGGCGTGCCGGCAAACACCGTGAGATGTCGCGAGACGCCGACGGCGTACGGCAGACGCCAGCGGTGCAGGGCTCGCCTGAACGTGGTGACGTCGCCGAACTCGGCGTCGGCGAGCACCGCCGTGACCTGCAGGCCCGCGGCGCGCGCGCGGCGGATCAACGTCAGCGCCTGACGCCATTTCTCTTGGAAGGCGGCGCTGGTCGGCACCTGCGCTACCGCGCGCCGGTCGGCGTCGCTGAGCCAGGGTTTCGGGAGATACAACAGCGCGCCGGTCATCCACGCACGGGCCCCGGTCCACAGCGCGGCCGTCACCGCGACTTGGCAATTCGCGATCTTGCCCAGCGCGCCACAGTACTGACGCGCCACGCCGACCGAGTGGGTGCCCTGTTTGGGAAAGCTGGTCCCGTCGATGATCAACACGCCCCGGCGCTCGGGCAGTACCTCGAGGAGCCGTCGCCAGATCCGGTCGGCGTCCCAGACCGCGTGCGTGATGAAATGCTGAAAGCCTTGGTAGGTGATCGGGTCCGTGACACGGGCCAACATCGCCTGCATCGACTTCCGATCGCTGTCGCTGAACACGCCGTGCACGTACGTCTGCAGCGCGAGCCGCTGCGCGCGATGGCCGAAGCCGCGTTGAAACGGTTCGAGCCAGCGAATCAAGCGCTGCACGCGAACGGTCGCCGTGCGATCGATCACCGCGCGCCAGCGTACCCAATTCACGCGATTGGTACAAGGTCTTCACCATTCGCGAAAACACTCCGGAATACGTCACCGGATGTGACAAAGTCGTACTAATTGCTAATTGCTAATTTCATGATGTGTCCCTGCCTCACGTCGGGATCGAAGCGCACGTAGTTCCATCCGCCGCGCCACGCGTACGCGGTGTCGTCGAGCAGGTCGTACGCCTCGAAGAAATCCGGGCCGGCGACGTCGACGTGGCCGTGCTGCATGTGGTGCGGATCGAGGTTGACGATCGTCAGCAGCGTCTCGCCGTCGTCCGGCGACGTCTTGCTGTACGCGATGATCGCCGGGTTGTCGGTCGCGTGAAGACGCAGCGTCCGGTCGAATTGCAGCGCGCGATGCCGCCGGCGGATCGCGTTGACCCGTGCGACGAGCTCCTTGATGTTCCCCGCCCGGTCCCAGTCCCAGTGGCGCAGCTGATATTTCTCCGAGTCG
>DATCFA010000413.1:0-7376 GCA_036509805.1 Casimicrobiaceae bacterium | reverse complement strand
GAGCCTGTCTCTTGTTCATTGCCTTTCCTTTTCAGTCGTTTCCGCTTTGCATTCGTCTGGCTCATTTGACAACCGAGCCAGCGATTCAAAGGTGGCATTGCCGGCGAAAAGTAGGGTTGCACTTTTCGCCGATGGTTATTTCTTCTTCGTTTCCTTGAGCTTGACGGTCTCGTTCGCATAACGGACACCCTTGCCCTTGTACGGCTCGGGCGGCCGGTAGGCGCGGATTTCCGCGGCCACCTGTCCGACCTGTTGCTTGTCCACGCCCCTGACGAGGATTTCCGTCTGCACCGGCGTCTCGACCTTGACGCCCTTGGGCATCATGTGGACGACCGGATGCGAAAAGCCCAGCGTCAGGTTGATCTTGTCGCCCTGCGCCTGCGCGCGGTAGCCGACACCGACCAGCGTCAGCTTCTTCTCGAAGCCGACCGATACGCCCTTGACCATGTTGGCGACGAGCGCGCGCAGCGTGCCGTGCATCGCGTTGTACAGCGGGCCGCCGGGGTTGCACACCAGCGTGTCGCCTTCGCGCTTGATGGACAGCGCCTGGTCGTAGCTGCGCGTCAGCGTGCCCAGCGGGCCCTTGACGGTGACTTCGCCGGGCGCCAGCGTCACTTCGACCTTGGCGGGCAGCGCAATGGGATGATGGCCGATTCGCGACATGCAATGCTCCGTTACGCGATGATGCAGAGGACTTCGCCGCCGACGCCGGTGGCGCGCGCCTTGCGGTCGGTCATCACGCCGTGCGACGTCGACACGATGGCGATGCCGAGGCCGTTCATCACGCGCGGAATGTCGTCCTTGCTCTTGTAGATACGCAGCCCGGGCTTGGAAATGCGCTCGAGCTTCTCGATGACCGGGCGGCCGGCGTAGTAGCGCAGCGCAATCTCGAGCTGCGGCTTGGCGTCTTCGCCGCCGACCTTGAAGCCGTCGATGTAGCCCTCGTCCTTCAAGACCTTGGCGATCGCGATCTTGACCTTCGACGACGGCATCTCGACAGTGGCGTGCTCGACCATCTGCGCGTTGCGGATGCGCGTCAGCATGTCGGCGATGGGATCAGTCATGCTCATGCTTCACCACCTGTAAATGGGTGCGCTGCAGCGTTTTTCGTCATCACCAGCTCGCCTTGACGACGCCGGGGACCTCGCCGCGCATAATGTATTCGCGCAGCTTGTTGCGGCCGAGGCCGAACTTGGCGTACACGCCGCGCGGACGGCCGGTCAGCGAGCAGCGGTTGCGGATGCGCGTCGGGTGCGCGTTGCGTGGCAGCGCCTGCAGCTTGAGCCGTGCGGCGAAGCGGTCGTCGTCGGACATCTTCTGGTTGCCGACGATTGCTTCCAGCGCGGCGCGCTTCTTGGAGAACTTGGCGACGAGCTTCTTGCGCTTCTCGTTGCGGTTGATCAGTGAGAGTTTCGACATGGCGGTTGCTCAGTTCCTGAACGGAAACTTGAACGCGGACAACAGAGCCTTGGCTTCGGCGTCGGATTTCGCGCTCGTGGTAATGGTGATGTTCATGCCCCGGATGACGTCGATCTTGTCGTATTCGATTTCCGGGAAAATGATCTGCTCCTTGACGCCCATGTTGAAGTTGCCGCGGCCGTCGAAGCTCTTGCCCGACACGCCGCGAAAGTCGCGCACGCGCGGCAGCGCGATCGACACCAGGCGGTCGAGGAACTCGAACATCCGCTCCTGGCGCAGCGTGACCATGCAGCCGATCGGATAGCCTTCGCGGATCTTGAAGCCGGCGATCGCCTTGCGCGCCTTGGTGACGACCGGCTTCTGGCCGGTGATCTTCTGCATGTCGGCAACCGCATTGTCGAGCACCTTCTTGTCGGCCACCGCTTCGCCGACGCCCATGTTGACGACGATCTTCTCGACGCGCGGCACCTGCATCACCGACTTGTACCCGAACTGCTTGGTCAGCGCGGGGACGATTTCCTTCTTGTATTGTTCCTTCAAGCGGGCCATTCGAATCTCTCCTTACGCGCTGATCAGCTCGCCGTTGGACTTGTAGAAACGCATCTTGCGGCCGTCCTCGAGCATGCGCGTGCCGACGCGATCGGGCTTCTGCGTGATCGGGTTCCAGATCGCCACGTTCGACACGTCGATCGGCATGTCCTTCGCCACGATGCCGCCCGGCTGGTTCTTCATCGGATTGGGCCGCGTGTGCCGCTTGACCTGGTTGATGCCGTTGACGACGACGTGCGTTGCGTCCACGACGCGCGCGACGTCGCCGCGCTTGCCCTTGTCGCGTCCGGCGATGACGACGACGTTGTCGCCCTTCTTGATCTTGCCCATTGGCGTCCTCTCGTTACAGCACTTCGGGCGCGAGCGACACGATCTTCATGAACCGCTCGTTGCGCAGTTCACGCGTCACGGGCCCGAAGATGCGCGTGCCGATCGGCTCGAGCTTGGCGTTGAGCAGCACGGCGGCGTTGGTGTCGAAGCGGATGCGCGCGCCATCACTGCGGCGCACGCCATGGCGCGTGCGCACGACCACCGCGCTGTAGATCTCGCCCTTCTTCACGCGGCCGCGCGGCGCTGCTTCCTTGATGCTGACCTTGATCACGTCGCCGATATGCGCATAGCGGCGCTTGGAACCGCCGAGCACCTTGATGCACATCACCGAACGCGCGCCCGTATTGTCGGCGACGTCCATCACCGTCTGCATCTGGATCATTTGTCCGCTCTCTCCAACTTAGCCGGCCCTGCGAAACGCGTGTCGTGCTGCTTGGGCGCGTTGCGGATGGCGCGGGCCAGTTTTGGACCCCGTCCGGGGAAACGGCCGCCCGTGTGCCCGGCCTCGAATGCTGGCTTGGGCCGTGCGGACGGCGGGGAAACCGGGAGTATGGCAGGAAACCCCGGGCCTGGCAACTCCGCAAGGGCCGCGCAGGAGGCATCCTGCCCCTATTTACCGTCTTTTCAGGCTGCCTCGGCCTTTTCGATGACCCGCGTCACCTTCCATGCCTTGGTCTTCGACAGCTTGCGCGTGGCCTTGATCTCGACCAGGTCGCCTTCCTTGCATTCGTTGGCCTCGTCGTGCGCGTGGTACTTGGCCGAGCGCGTGATGTACTTGCCGTACAGCGCGTGCTTGACGCGCCGCTCGACGAGCACCGTCACCGTCTTGTCCATCTTGTCGCTGACCACGCGGCCCGTGAGGGTGGCGATCAGCGCCTTCTTCGCCGGCACGTTGGCGGCGATTTCCTGCGCGTCGTCGTTCATGACTGACCTCGTTGCGCGTCACCCGCTTTTTGCGTGATCAGCGTCCGCGTGCGCGCGATCGCGCGGCGCACGTCCTGCAACTTTGCCGAATTGGCGAGCTGTTGCGTGGCCTTCTGCATGCGCAGGCCGAACTGCTCCTTCAACAGCGCGTCGAGCTCGGTCTTGAGCTCGGCCGCGTTTTTCTCGTTCAGCGCTTTTTTCGCTTCCGATCGTTTCATCATCCCGCTCCCGTCAGCTCACCAGGCGCTGCACGAATATCGTGCGCAGCGGCAGCTTGGCGGCGGCGAGCGCGAACGCCTCGCGCGCCAGCGCCTCGTCGACGCCATCCATTTCGTAGAGCACCTTGCCGGGCTGGATTTCCGCGACGTAGTACTCCGGATTGCCCTTGCCGTTGCCCATGCGCACTTCGGCTGGCTTCTTCGACACCGGCTTGTCCGGGAAAATGCGGATCCAGATGCGTCCGCCGCGCTTGATGTGGCGCGTCATCGCACGCCGCGCTGCCTCGATCTGGCGCGCCGTCAGGCGCCCGCGCGTGGTCGCCTTCAATCCGTAATTGCCGAAGCTGACCTTGTTGCCGGTCGTGGCAAGCCCGGTGTTGCGGCCCTTCTGTTCCTTGCGGTATTTCCTTCTAGCTGGCTGCAGCATTCTTCGCTCCGGTACCGGTACGGCGGGGACGCTTGGGCGCTTCGGGGGCCGGCGCCGGCGCGAGCGCCGGCTCGGCATCGTGCGCGAGCACCTCGCCTTTGAAAATCCAGACCTTGATGCCGATCACGCCGTAGGTGGTGCGCGCTTCGGCGAATCCGTAGTCGATGTCGGCACGCAGCGTATGCAGCGGCACGCGGCCTTCGCGGTACCACTCCTTGCGTGCGATCTCGATGCCGTTGAGGCGTCCCGACGACATGATCTTGATGCCTTGCGCGCCAAGGCGCATCGCGTTCTGGATGGCGCGCTTCATCGCGCGGCGGAACATGATCCGCTTGACCAACTGCTGCGCGATTGAATCGGCGACGAGTTGCGCGTCGATCTCCGGCTTGCGGATTTCCTCGATGTTGAGGCCCACATCGCCGCCCATCATCCTGCGCAGGTCGGTGCGCAGCGTCTCGATATCCTCGCCCTTCTTGCCGATGACGACACCGGGACGCGCGCTGTGGATGGTGATCCGCGCGTTCTTCGCCGGGCGCTCGATGGTGACCTTCGCCACCGACGCGTGCGAGAGCTTCTTCTTCAGGTATTCGCGGATCTTGATGTCTGCCGCCAGCGTCGGCCCGAAGTGTTTCTTGTTCGCGTACCAGCGTGACGCCCAGTTCCGGGTGACGGAGAGGCGGAACCCGATCGGATGAATCTTCTGTCCCATGATTCCTGATCCTTATTTCGTCTTGCCGTCGCCGACGACGACACGGATGTGGCACGACTGCTTGCCGATCGTGTTGCCACGACCCTTGGCGCGCGCGGACAGGCGCTTCAGCGTCGTGCCCTTGTCGACATAGATCGTCGTGACCTTGAGCTCGTCGATGTCGGCGCCATCGTTGTGCTCGGCGTTGGCGATGGCCGACTCGAGCACCTTGCGGATGATGCGCGCGCCCTTCTTCGGGCTGAACGCGAGCACGTCGAGCGCCTTGTCGACGGGCAATCCACGGACCTGGTCGGCGACCAGCCGCCCCTTCTGCGCCGACAGCCGAACGCCCTTCAGCGTTGCAACGGTTTCCATGTTGGCTCCTTACTTCTTTCTCGGCGGCGCCGGCGCTGATACCTTCTTGTCGGACGAGTGGCCCTTGAAGGTGCGCGTCAGCGAGAATTCGCCGAGCTTGTGGCCGACCATGTTTTCGGAAACATAGACCGGAATGTGCTGCTTGCCGTTGTGCACGGCGATCGTGAGCCCGACGAAGTCGGGGGTGATCGTCGAGCGGCGCGACCAGGTCTTGATCGGCTTCTTGTCGTTGACCGCGCGCGCCGCTTCCACCTTCGATTGCAGGTGGCCATCGACGAACGGGCCCTTCTTGATTGAGCGTGCCATCGTTTAACCCTTCGTCGCGTGCCGGCGGCGCACGATCATCACATCGGTGCGCTTGTTCTTGCGCGTCTTGTAGCCCTTGGTCGGCGTGCCCCACGGCGATACCGGGTGGCCACCGCCGTTGCTGCGGCCGCCGTGCGGGTGGTCGACCGGATTCATCGCGATGCCGCGTACCGTCGGCCGGATGCCGCGCCAACGGTTCGCACCCGCCTTGCCGATCGAGCGCAGCCCGTGTTCCTCGTTGCCCACTTCGCCGATCGTCGCGCGGCAGTCGAGGTGCACTTTGCGGATTTCGCCGGAGCGCAGCCGCAACTGCGCGTACGACGCTTCGCGTGCGAGCAGCTGTACACCGGCACCCGCCGAGCGCGCCATCTGCGCGCCCGCGCCGGGCTTCAGCTCGATGCAGTGAATCGTCGTGCCCACCGGTATGTTGCGCAGCGGCAGCGTATTGCCCGCGCGGATCGGCGCCTCGATTCCCGACGTGAGCTGCTGGCCCACCGCCACACCGCGCGGCGCGATGATGTAGCGGCGCTCGCCGTCGGCGTACAGCAACAGCGCGATATTGGCGCTGCGGTTCGGGTCGTATTCGAAGCGCTCGACCTTCGCCGGGACGCCGTCCTTGTTGCGCTTGAAGTCGACGATCCGGTAATGCTGCTTGTGGCCGCCGCCCTTGTGGCGAATGGTGATGTGGCCGTTGTTGTTGCGCCCGGAGCCGCGCTTCTGCGGCTCGACGAGCGCTGCGATGGGTCGCCCCTTGTGCAGGTTCGGATTGACGACCTTGACCAGCGCGCGGCGACCGGCCGATGTCGGCTTGACTTTGACGAGTGCCATGATCAGACCTCTTGCCCGAAGTTGATTTCCTGGCCCGGTTTGAGGCAGACGTAGGCCTTCTTCCAGTTGCGCCGGCGGCCGGCGTGCTGGCCGAAGCGCTTCTGCTTGCCCATCACGTTGAGCACCTGCACCGACGTCACTTCGATCTTCTTGTCCTTGGTGCTGAACATCGACTCGACCGCCGCCTTGATTTCCGGCTTGGTCGCGTCCTGCACGACGCGAAAGATCACCTGTTCATGCTTGTCGGCGATGAACGTGCCTTTTTCCGACACGATCGGCGCGATCAGGATCGTCGCCAGGCGCTCGGAGTTGTACTTTTTGGCGTTCATGCGAGCGCCTCCTCGAATTGCGCGACGGCGGCCTTGGTCAACAGCACGTGCGCGAAGCGGACCAGACTCACCGGGTCGACTTCGCGCGCTTCGAGCACCAGCACGTCCGGCAGGTTGCGCGACGCCAGCAGCAGGTTTTCCTCGAGCTTGTCGGTCACCACCAGCAGCGTGCCTTCGAACCCGAAGCCCTTCAGCTTCTGCGCGAACTGCTTGGTCTTCGGCGTGTCGAGCGCGATCGCCTCGATCACCGACAGCCGCTCCTCGCGCACCAGCTGCGACAGGATCGATGCGATGCCGGCGCGGTACATCTTGCGGTTGACCTTCTGCGAAAAATTCTCGTCGGGCGACGACGGGAAGATGCGTCCGCCGCCACGCCACAGCGGGCTGTTCGCCTGGCCCGCGCGTGCGCGGCCGGTGCCCTTTTGCGCCCACGGCTTCTTGTGCGACTTGTTGATGTCGGCACGGCCCTTCTGCGCGCGCGTTCCCTGCCGGCCGTTCGCCTGGTAGGCGGTAACGACCTGGTGGATCAGCGCCTCGTTGTAGTCGCGCGCGAACAGCGAATCGGACGCTGCGAGCGTCGCCGACGGCTTGCCCTTGTCATCGATGATCTTCAAGTCCATGGTCAGCCTCCCTTCTTGAGCGGAGTCTTGACCGACGGGTGCACGACGATGGTGCCGCCGTCCATGCCGGGGACCGAGCCCTTCAGCAGCAGCAACCCGCGCTCGGTGTCGACGCGCACGACCGACAGCGTCTGCACGGTGCGCGTTTCGCTGCCGTAGTGGCCGGCCATCCGCTTGCCCGGGAACACGCGGCCCGGGTCCTGCGCCATCGAGATCGAGCCTGGCGTGTTGTGCGAACGCGAATTGCCGTGCGTCGCGCGGTTCGAGCTGAAGTTGTGGCGCGTGATGACGCCGGTGAATCCGCGGCCCTTCGTCGTGCCCTGCACGTCGACGAGCTGGCCCGGCGCGAACGTGTCGACGCCG
>DATCFA010000412.1:0-5113 GCA_036509805.1 Casimicrobiaceae bacterium | reverse complement strand
CTTCCCTGCGACTGGTTGAGCATCGCCGCAAACGCCGCCCACGACGGCGCCGACTTGCTGGTGCCACCGTAATAGAGTCCCGACGGGCAGCCTCCTGCACTGGCCTGGCAGATCTGCGCGCCTTTGGCGGGATCGGCGTTCGACACCACGTCGGGGATCGAGCGCATCGCCGAAACGGTGGCGCCGTCCTGGTACGCGGGACGCGTGAAAAACCCGCTGGTCCCGTAGCCGCCCTGCCCGCCGGGCGGCGTGCTGGCGCTGCTGTCCCACCAGGTTTCGCTGCCGTAGGTAGACCCGGGTCCCATGCTGAGCGAACTGCCGCCCACCGCGGTGATGTGTGGCGAGCTCGCCGGCACGTGGACGGTGTTGCCGCTGCCGTCGAGACACGTGCTGCCGTGATCGCCGCTGCCGGTGAACGCGCTGATGCCCGATGCGGCCGCCGTCTGCAGGATCGTGTCGATGCTTTGCACGTCGGCGAGCGTCGTCTGGTCTTCGCAATACGCCCAGCTGTTGCTGATGATGTCGACGCCGTCGCCGATCATCTTGTTGAAGATCGCCTGGAAGCTTGCGTTCGCCCCACCGAACGGGCCGTCGTAGACGACGACCCGTGTGCCGGGTGCCGTGGAAATGATCTCGTCGACGTCCAGCAGCACCTCGTCCTGGCTCGCACCGGCGCTCGCACCGCCGTTGACGTGCACGTTGGAGACGTGATTGATGGTATTGGCGGGCAACCCCGCCAGCTGGATATAGTCGCTGACATCGCTCATCACCAGCGTGTCGAATGCGACCACGCCGACCGTCTGCCCGGTGCCGTCGGCGCCCTGCCATGCCGGAGGCGGCGGGTCGACCTTTTTATCCGCACCGTAGCCGCTGGCTTTCTGGTCGATCATGCAGCGTATGTAGAGCTTGTTCCTCAGCGCATCCGAACTGGGCGCCCAGTCCTTCCCGGCGGCGTCATGCAGCGGCTCGACCGCGGCGATCCACGCACCCGCCGCGCAGTAGGCTGCCTTCAATGCCTCCTTGGTCGGGCGCGGAACCGCGAGGCTCGACAGGCCGACGACCGCTTCGACGCGGCTCGCGATCCCCGCGGGCAGCGAAGGATCGGTGTCGTTGGCGAAGAACGCGTGCTCGCGAAACGTGTAGTCCTTGACGTCGACGCCGAGTGCCGCGTCGGCCGCTGCCCGCGTCCCGGTGAAAGTCAGCGTCATCCGGTTGGCCGAGCCTTCCGATAGTACGAAGCCGCGATCGGCGAAGTAACCGGCGACAGCGTTGTAATCGTCCGCGGACGGCCCGAAGCGCTCCGTAACCTGCGCCGGCGACAGGAAATGCCGGAAATTCGGCGACCCGTGGTCGTAGACATCCTCGAGATAGGCTGCAAATCCCGCCGGATTGCTACGTCGCAGCACGACGGTCAGCGTCAGCGGCTCGGACATGCGCGCGTCCTTGGCGCGCGTTGCGACCGCCAGGCCGGGTGTCGCCTGCGCGAGCAGCGGCAGCACATGCCCGGGGAGAGATACGCGGGAGGCGTCGGCTTCGGCGTTCGCCGCCATGGCGTGCATGCCGAGCACGATCAGCGCGGCGCAGCGCAACCCGTTCGGAAGTGCCCGGAAAAATCGCTTCACCCCATTCACGCGCAAGCCTCCGCTGAATCGCCCCGGGAAATCCCTCGCTCATTCTAGGCAACGAATCCGCGATTCGAGGTGACGTGTAGGTGACGTGTGGAGCGATCGCGGCGACCGGGACGGCGCATCCAAAACGCAGCCGGCCGCGTATCTGTCCCTGAAGCGGCCCTTCGGCCCCGGTCCGTTGCAAGCCGGGCGCGAAAGGCGCCGCGCCAACCATTGTTGCTGCGGACGGTGCAGGGCATGCCATGAGCGTTTCCAAACTCGCGATCGCGTGGACCGAGCAGGCGCTGCTGCCCGACCGGCTGGTGCGTGCCGGAATCCGGCGGCTCCTCAAGCAGCGGCTGGCGGAAATCCGCGCCGGCGACGCAGCGCAGGCGGCAGAGCGGCTCGAGGCGTTCCTCGACGGCATGCTTCGCTCGCCCATCGCACTGCTGCCGCAAATGGCCAACGACCAGCACTACGAGGTGCCCGCCGACTTCTATTCGTGGGTGCTCGGCAGCCATCGCAAATACAGCAGCGGCTACTTCGCCGGCAGCGACGCGACGCTGGACGACGCCGAAGCGGCAGCACTGCGCTCGACGTGCGAGCGCGCCGGCCTGCGCGACGGCATGCACATCCTCGAGCTCGGTTGCGGATGGGGATCGCTGACGCTGTGGATGGCCGCGCACTACCCGGCGAGCCGGATCACCGCCGTGTCCAACTCGAATTCGCAGCGCGAGTACATCGTCGCCGAGGCGGCGCGTCGCGGCCTCACCAACGTCACCGTTGAGACCCGCGACATGAACGATTTCGACATCGATGCGCGCTTCGACCGCGTCGTCTCCGTCGAGATGTTCGAGCACATGCGCAATTGGCGCGCGCTGTTCGCACGCCTGCATGGGTGGCTGGTGCCGGTGCTCGACGACGTCGCCGCGTTCATCCGCAGCGACCCGGCGCAACCGCTACTCGAACACGCTGCGCGGAAAATAGAGTGACACGACCCAGTTCGGCCGGTCGACGATTTCGCTGATGCGCAGGTCGGCGCAGACGCTGCACAACATGTAGGCATCGACGGCGCCCATGTGATGGCGCTTCGACAACAGCTCGATCATTGCGCTCAACGCATCGCGGGCCGCTTGCATCAGGTCGGGTCCGATGCCGGTCGTCGCTTCATGGCCTTTGGCGTCGATGTGCCGGCTCACCGGTCCGGCGGTGGTGAAGCGCGGAAACGCGAGATTGGCGCCCTTCACGAGATCGAACTTCGCCACCAGCGAAGCCGGGCTCTCGATCGCCGTGCCGCAGACCTCGCCGTCGCCCTGCGCCGCATGCGTGTCGCCGACCGAGAACAGTCCCCCGTTCACCTCGACCGGCAGGTAGACCTCGGTGCCCGCGCCGAGGTCGCGTATGTCCATGTTGCCGCCCACGCGGCGTGGCGGCACCACGCTGTGCACGCCGGCCGCGGCGGGCGCAAGGCCGAGCGTTCCGCAGAACGGCTTCAGTGCAACACGGCCGCCGGGACCGTACATCGCCGGCGCATGCAGGTCGGTCGCGTATTTCCAGATGTGCAGCGCGGGGTCGGGAAATTGATCGGCCAGCAGGCCGAAGCCGGGAATATTCGCTGTCCATCCCCATCCCGACGGCGCAAACGACAGCAAGCTCACCTTGATGGCATCACCGGGCTCGGCGCCGTTGATGTACACGGGGCCCACGACGGGATTCACGCGGGCGAAGTCGAGCGTTGCAATGTCGGCGAGCGTCGACACCGGCGTGATCTGCCCGCCGGAGGCATCCATCGGATTGAACGTGACCGTTGCGCCCGGATCGATGTGCAGCACGGGCGGCTGTGCGTTGTTCCAGCCGAGGTGCCCCTGGTGCGCGTGCAACGTATGGCGCGGTTGTTCGGGAGGGCGGTTCATCGGTGCAGCACGCGAGCATCCAACGGCCGTCAACGCGACCTGCCCGTCCTGACGAACTCCAGCGACTGCCTGAATAGCGGAAGGTCCTGCTCGTAGTCGGCGGCATCCGCGCGGTCGACCTGGATCCATTCGCGCGTGCTGGCGACACCGCCGGGCTGGAACGCGACGACGTTGCCGCGCGAAAACTGCAGCTCCGTCGCGACGGCGACCGGCAGGCGCAATCCCAAGCCGGCGCCGCTGATGCAGGCGAACATCTTGTCGGCGACGAAGTAAGCGTCGAGGCCGTTGATGACCCTTGCGCTGACGCCGGGCAGCGCGAGCAGCAGCGCGTCGAGCGCGGCCTTGCGGGACGATTTGTGCGTATCGGCAGTCAAGTGGATGAGTCTCCGTGCAGTCGATGCGGACATCGAAACGAGCGATCCCCGCGGTGGTGGCGGATTCGCGTCGCTCAGGCATCCATCCCGGGCGCGGCACTTCCGGATGCGCGCGCGAATGCGCCGCGTCCGCGCACCGCCTGCATGCCGCGCGTCAGCGCGACGCACGCATGGAATGTGCCCGTGAAGAAGCGCGCCTTCATCGTGGGCGCGAAAACGCCTCCGCACAATACCGTTGTCACCGCGCGCTCGATCCACCGGTTCGGCGCATCGGTGTAGAACGTCTCCAGCAGCGCCGGCTCGTAGAACCCATGGACAAAACGCGTGAACCGCGCGACGCCGCGCTTGTAGGTTTTCTCGAAGTGCCGGAAGTCGCGTGCATCGACGCGCCCTTTCGCCCGCAGCGCACCGTCGACTGTTTCGACGGCGAGCTCGGCGGACGTCATCGCCATCAGCACGCCGGTGGAAAAAACCGGGTCAAGGAAGCAGGCGGCGTCGCCGATCAGACAATAGCCGTCGCCTGCGAATGACGACATCTTGTAGGAGTAGTCGGCGATAGCCTTGACGTCGGTCGTGCGCCGCGAACCCGCGAGCGGGCCTGCGACCTCGGGCGTTGCCGCCAGCGCCGAATTGAAGAGCGCTTCGAGCGAGCCTGCCCGTTCCTTGAACTTGCGCGACGGCATCACCACCCCGACGGACACCGAGCCGTCGGCGAACGGGATCATCCACCACCAGCCATCCGCCGTGGTGACCACGATGATGTCGCCTCCGGTCGGTCCGTCCGCGCGGTGGAACGTATCGAAATGTGCGAACGTGGCCGAGCGATTGAGCAGCGGATCGCGCATGCGCGTACCCGTCTTCCTCGAGAGCATCGCGTCGCGGCCCGTCGCGTCGACAACCACTTTCGCGGAGATTTCGCGCGCTTCGGACTCACCGGCCAGGCGCACGCGGACACCGCGCGCGCGCTTGCCTTCGGCGCTGTAGAGAACTTCCTCGACGCTGGCCTCTTCGAATACCTGCGCACCGCACTCGCGCGCGTTGTCGAGAAGGATCTTGTCGAACTCCGCCCGCTTGACCTGGAATGCACTCGGGTGCTCGGCGTCGATTCCATCGACGAATCGCACGATGCGCGCGCGATCGGTTCCCTGGTGGTAGAAGCGCGCACCGAGCTTCAGTTGCATCCGGTCCTGCAACTGGTCGAAAACCCCGACGCGCCGCA
>DATCFA010000411.1:0-9039 GCA_036509805.1 Casimicrobiaceae bacterium | reverse complement strand
GGCGGAAGGTCATCGGCCATCGTCGTTCTCCAGTGGGTTGTGAAACGCCGCAATCGTTGCGCGTCAGGGCGCCGAAAGTCAACCGGCATGCGCGGCGCCGACGGCCGTCGCGAATCGGGCACAATGTGGCAGGCTGTCCGACAGCCCGATGCGGGCGCGTCGGACACGTGGCGCCACGGCGGCTGGCTATAATCTGGCGACCGCACGGCATGTTTCAAGTTTCGGAGAATCCTCATGGCCATCGACATCGAACGCACGCGCGACCAAATGGTCGACGACTTCGCCACCGTCCTCACCGAGGCGGAAGACATGCTGAAAAAGGCATCGAACGAAACCGGCGATCGCGCACGCGACCTGCGTGCGCAAGTGGAGGCGAAGCTGCTCGCCGCCAAGCTGCGACTGCAGGAAATGCAAGGTGACGCCGTCGACCGCGCGCGCGATGCGGCGCGCGCCACCGACGACTACGTGCACGACAACCCGTGGCAGGCGGTCGGCGTCGGCGCCGCGGTCGGCTTCGTCGTTGGCATGCTGATGACGCGCCGCTGAACGCCCGCCGCGCGCAACCCGAATGAGCGACTCGTCCACCACGCCCGGCCTGCGCGATTCGCTCGCGCGCCTCGCCGCGAATGCGCTGTCGCTGGTGCATACGCGGCTTGCGCTCGCAGGCGTCGAGCTCGCCGAGGAACGCGACCGGCTGAAGTCGCAGCTCACGCTGCTGGTCGTGGGCGCGGTAGCCGCCGGGTTCGCCGTGTTGTGGGCGTCGGTGTACGTGGTTGCGCTGTTCTGGGACACGCACCGCGATGGCGCTCTCGTGGGGCTGACGCTGTTCTACGTGGTGATCGCGGTCTGGGCGCTGTATCGCGCCACCGCCATCCGCCGCGCGGCACCGGCGCCGTTCTCGGCGACGCTCGCCGAGCTCGAGAAAGACCGCCAGCGCTTCGTGCGGCAGCACGTGCCATGAATCCGCGCCTGGAAGCCGAAAAGGCCACGCTCATACAGCGGGCCGAAATCGAACGACTGTCGCTGGCGGCTGCGTGGATCGATGCGCGCGACGCGGTGATGCCCCCGCATTTCGTCGACCGCAAGTCGCGCCACAATCCCTGGGCGGCGCGCTTGTTGAAGGTGGCGATCCCGGTACTCGGCTTGACGCGCGTGGGACGCATCGTGCAGATGATGTCGGTGGGACTGACCGCCTACCGGATCGTGCGCGGCCTGCGCTACTGAGGGTTACGCGCGCGCGTTGCCGCCGAACACCCGGCGCCACTGCAGCTCGACGCGCGCCGCGACGTCGGCGTCCATCGCAATCGGCCGTCCCCATTCGCGTGCGGTCTCGCCGGGCCATTTGTTCGTCGCGTCGATGCCCATCTTGCTGCCGAGCCCGGATACCGGCGATGCGAAGTCGAGGTAGTCGATCGGCGTGTGCTCGGCGATGAGCGTGTCGCGTGCCGGATCGACGCGTGTCACCACCGCCCACACCACCTCTTTCCACTCGCGGATGTCGACGTCGTCATCGATGACGATGATGAACTTGGTGTACATGAACTGGCGCAGGAAGCTCCACACGCCGAACATCACGCGCTTGGCGTGTCCGGCGTACTGCTTTTTGATCGACACGACGGCAAGCCGATAGCTGCAGCCTTCGGGTGGCAGGTAGAAGTCCGCGATCTCCGGAAACTGCTTTTGCAACAGTGGCACGAACACCTCGTTCAACGCCGCGCCGAGCATCGCCGGCTCGTCCGGCGGCTTGCCGGTGTAGGTCGAATGGTAGATCGGGTCGCGGCGCATCGTCATGCGCTCGATCGTCAGCACCGGGAATCGCTCGGCCTCGTTGTAGTAACCGGTGTGATCGCCGAACGGGCCTTCGAGCGCGGTTTCGTAGCCGCTCGCGTCTTCGGCGTCGGGCCGGATGAACCCCTCCAGCACGATCTCCGCGAATGCGGGCACCTGCAGGTCGTGCGTGATGCAGCGGACGGTTTCGGTGCGCGATCCGCGCAGCAGCCCGGCGAACTGGTATTCCGACAGCGAATCCGGTACCGGCGTCACCGCGCCGATGATCGTCGCGGGATCGGCCCCGAGCGCCACGGCGACGGGAAACGGCGTGCCCGGCGACGCGCGCGTGTGGTCGCGAAAATCGAGCGCTCCTCCACGCATCGACAGCCAGCGCAGGATCACCTTGTTGCGCGCGATCACCTGCTGGCGATAGATGCCGAGGTTCTGGCGCTTCTTGTGCGGGCCGCGCGTGACGGTGAGCCCCCACGTAATCAGCGGTCCCGCGTCACCCGGCCAGCATGTCTGGATCGGCAGCTGCGCCAAGTCGACGCCGGTGCTTTCGGTCACCACGTCCTGGCACGCGGCGCTGCGGCGAACCTTGGGGGCCATGTCCATCACCTTGCCGATCAGCGGCCGCGTCGCGCGCCACGCATCGCCGAGGCTTTTCGGTGGCTCGGGATCCTTCAGCAGCGCGAGCACGCGTCCGACCTCGCGCAACTGCTCGCGCCAGTGCGCGGGATCGGCGCCGAGCGCGCGCGCCACGCGCTGCGGCGTGCCGAACAGGTTGCCGAGCACCGGTATCGGCTTGCCGTCCGCGCCGCGACGCTCGCCTTTCGGATGCTCGAACAGCAGCGCCGGACCACCGGCGCGCAGCGTGCGGTCGCACCACGCCGTCATTTCGAGCGCCGGATCGACGGGCACGCCGATGCGCGCGAGCTCGCCGTCGGCCTCGAGTTGCGCGATGAACTCGCGCAAGTCGCGATACGCCATCAGATCACCGCCTGTGCGCCGCCGTCCATCGGGATGATGGCGCCGGTGACGTAGCTTGCTGCGTCGGAGGCGAGGAACACCGCGACAGCGGCGACTTCCTCCGGCTTGCCGTAGCGTCCGAGCGGGATGCGCTTCTGCGAGCGCGCGAGGATGTCGTCGGTCGACGCGCCGCTGAGGCGCGACTCCGCGGCGAGCCCCTGTTCGACACGGCCCGTCAGCGTCGAACCCGGGCTGATGCCGACGACGCGCACGCCGTCCGCGCCATACGCGGCGGCGAGCCCTGCCGTCGCCAGCATCAGCGCGGCGTTGGCGGCGCCGCCCGGCAAATGCACGGGATTGGCCACCTTGCCGCCCATGCCGATGATGTTGATGACGACACCGCGCTTGCGCGCGGCCATTCGCGGCAGCAGCACCGTCGTCGGATGGATGTAGCTGAAGAACTTGGCGTTCATCGCTGCGTGCCACGCCTCGGCGTCGAGCTCGGCAGGCGTATAGCGCCTGGCGGCGCCGGCTGAATTGACCAGTACGTCGAGCGCGCCGAGCATCTGTTCCGCTTCGTCGATGGCACGCGCAGCGGCGGCCGCGTCGGACAGGTCGGCGACGATCGCACGCACGCCGGGTAGCGTCTCGAGCGCGCGGTCGAGGTTGTCGCGACTGCGTGAAACGATGGCGACACGTGCACCTTCGGCGGCGAACGCGGCGGCGCACGCGAGCCCGATGCCCTTGCTGCCGCCGGCGACGAGCACATTGCGGTTGGTGAGGTCGATTTTCATTGAGGATCCGCCGGGTGGGAAGGATTCACGCGCACGTCAAAGCCACGCCGCCAGCGCGCGCCACGCGGCGAGCTTGTCGGCGAGCGGCTTCGTGTAGGCGGGACTGGTTGAAGGCAGCCTGAGCGTTGCGAAACCGGCATCGCGCCAGCCGGCTTCGGCGCGCGCCGCGGTCGCGCCATTGAAGCACACCGCGCGCAAGCCGCGCGCGACGCGCGTGATGCGCACGATCTCGCCCTGCAGCGCGTCGCGGATATCGGCGTCGAGGCTGCCGCTGCGTTCGCAGGCGACGATCGTGTCCCAGATGCCGATCCGGTGCGCGCGCACGCGCCGCAGGCGCTCGCGATACGCCAGCGTCGCCAGCGGCTCGCCGATGATCGCGCCGAGCACCGGCCAGAAGTGGTTGCGCGGGTGCGCATAGTACTGGCGCGCCGACAGCGACGCGACGCCGGGAAAGCTGCCGAGTATCAGCACCCGCGCATCGCGCGAGATCACCGGCGCGAGTCCTTCGAGGCGCGTCCGCGGCGGCTGCGCTAGTCGAGCGTCGGCCACGCGCGATAGCGGACATAGAATGCGAGCACGAGGCCCGCGAACACCGCGAGACCGTACCAGTGATTGTGGCGGAACGCCTTGAAGCAGCGCTCGCGCTCGCGCGTGCGGATCAATGTGATGTGATAGGCAGCGATCAACGCGGCGACGGCGAGGCCCGCGTAGTACGGCCAGACCAGCCGCCGCTGCCAGCCGACGGCCGCCATCCCGGCGAGGTTGATCGCGTAGCAGCACGCGACGGCCAGCACGTCGAAGCGCCCGAACGTGATCGCCGATGTGCGGATGCCGAGGCGCAGGTCGTCGTCGCGGTCGACCATCGCGTATTCGGTGTCGTAGGCGATCACCCAGAACAGGTTGATGACAAGCAGCCACCAGGCCACCGCCGGCACCTGCTCGGTTTGTGCTGCGAACGCCATCGGGATGCCGAAGCTGAACGCGATGCCGAGGAATGCCTGCGGCACCGCCATGAAGCGCTTGCAGAACGGGTACGCGAGCGCGATCGCCAACGCAGGAAACGCGAGCATGATCGTCAGCCGATTGGTGAACAGCACGAGCGCGAACGCGCACAGCGCAAGTGCGCCGCCGAGGATCAGCGCCTCGCGCGGCGAGACCTCGCCGGTGGCGAGCGGGCGCTGCGCGGTGCGCTTGACGGCGGCGTCGATGTCGCGGTCTGCCCAGTCGTTGAACGCGCAGCCGGCCGAGCGCATCAGGATCGTGCCGGCGACCAGGATGACGATCGTCGAAACGCTGGGCGTGCCCCAGCAGGAAATCCACAGCGCAGACAGCGTCGGCCACAGCAGCAGCAGCCAGCCGATGGGCTTGTCGAGGCGAATCAGCCGTTCGTACGCATCGATTTTGTCGCGCCAGCCGGAGGCACGCGCGCCGGCGACGGGAGGGTCCCGAAGCGCGCCAGCGCGCGTCGCACCGCCGTGCCGGGTGCGCGCGTCCGCTCGCACCGGCGCGGCAGGCGCTGACCCCGACGCGCGCACGCTGCCTGCGGCCGGCGCCTGCGTGCCATCGGCCGCGGGTGCGAGAGCCGACGCCTTCGCGGCGCGCGCTTCGCGCTCGAGTCGCCGGCGCAGCCGTGCAAGTGCCGCGTCCTGCGGCGACGGAGGGGCGTCCGTTGGTTCGCTCACAGTGGGAGCGTCATCTGCGCCGCCGGTGCGCGCGGCGCGAGGGCGGCGAGCATCGCCTGCGGCAACGGGTAATTGAGGCGCACGCGTAACTCACGCTTCATCCGCGCGTTGGACAGGCGCCGCGACTCGTGCATGAACGACAACAGCATCGGCGCGATCCGCGCCTCGGCCTCTTCCCACGACACGCGCGGCGGCCGCGGCAGGCGGTGCGCGTCGGCGACCATGTCGAACCACGCGCCCATCTTGAGCTCGGCGTCGTCGGCGATGTTATAGACACGGTTGGACTTGCCATGGAAGAGTGCGGCGATGCAGGCACGCGCGAGGTCGTCGGCGTGGATGTGATTGGTATAGACGTCATCGTCGTCGACGAGCACCGGCGTCTCGTGGCGCAGCCGCTCGAGCGGCAGCCGTGTATCCGCGTAGATGCCGGGAACGCGCAGCACGCAAAGGCGCACCGCGTGTGTCGCGGCCCACGCGCGCAGGCAATCCTCGGCGGCGACGCGGCGCACGGCACGCGGCGTCTGCGCGCGTCGCGGACGCGTCTCGCTGACGCGCGCGCCGGCGCAGTCGCCGTACACGCCCGACGTGGAAACGTAGACGAAACGCCGTGGTATCCTGCGCGCCTTTGTCAGCGCAGCCAGCAGGTTCTGCGTGCGCGGGTCATCGCGGCCCTCGGCCGGCGGCGGTGCGAAATGCAGCACGCCCCAGGGTGCGACCGACAGCCGTCCCAGCGTGCGAATGTCGTCCAGGTCGCCCGCGAGCGGAACGATGCCGCGCGCGCGCAGCCGCGGAGCATCGTCTGCGCGCCGCGTGAGGCCGTAAAGATGCGCGCGGCTGCGCAGCATCGCGGCGCTGCGCAGCGCGACATCACCACAGCCTATCAGCAAGATTCGGATCACACTGCAAGCCGGCAACGCGACGCGGCGTAGAGCAACATGTCGTTTCAGATTACCATAAAGCCCAGCGATCACGCGTTCCCCTGCGCCGCCGACGAAAGCGTGCTGTCGGCGGCGATGAACGCGGACCTGCTGCTCCCGTACGGCTGCCGCAACGGCGCGTGCGGGACGTGCAAGGGACGCATACTCGCCGGCGACGTCGACTACGGCCCGTACCAGAAGTCGACGCTGACCGACGACGAAAAGCGCGCCGGCTTCGCGCTATTCTGCTGCGCGCGGCCGCTGTCGGACCTGACGCTCGAAGTGCGCGAAGTGCGGCGCGCCGGCGACATCCCGATCAAGCGGCTGCCCTGCCGGATCGAATCGATCGCCAAGCCCGCCACCGATGTCGCCGTCGTGCGCATCAAGCTGCCGGCCAACGAGCGGTTGCAGTTCGTCGCCGGCCAGTACGTCGACTTCCTGCTGAAGGACGGCAAGCGCCGCAGTTTTTCACTGGCCGTCGCGCCTCACGACGACGCGCTGCTCGAACTGCACGTGCGCCACATCGCCGGCGGCGTCTTCACCGACCCGTTGTTCACGCAGTTCAAGGGTCGCGAAATATTGCGCGTCGAGGGGCCGCACGGCGCTTTCTACCTGCGCGAGGAGTCCGACAAGCCGATGATCTTCGTCGCCGGCGGAACCGGCTTCGCGCCGATCAAGGCGATGCTCGAGCATTGCTTTCACCAGGGAATCGACCGCCAGCTGGTGCTCTACTGGGGCGCACGTTCGCTCGCCGGACTGTACATGCCGCATCTTCCCGGACAGTGGCAGCTCGCGCATCGCAACTTCACGTTCATTCCGGTTCTGTCGGAGCCGCTCGCAAGCGATGCGTGGCCGGGTCGCACCGGTCTCGTACACCAGGCGGTGCTCGATGATTTTCGCGATCTTGCGGGCTACCAGGTCTACACGTGCGGGGCACCGGCGATGGTCGATGCCGCACGCCGCGATTTCATCGCGCTGCGCGGCTTGCCCGCGGATGAATTCTTCGCCGACAGCTTCACCATCGCCGGCGAAAGCGAAGCACGCGGCTGATGCCGGTCAGGGCGCCGGGCGCGCGCGCAACTCGGAAAGCGCGAGCTTCAGCGCCGCGGCGAGATGCGCGTTGGCGGCGTCGTGGCGATCGAGTCGCGCGAGCATTTCGCCGAGTGCGACATGCGTGCGCCAGCTGCTCGCGACCGCCAGGCTCGCCTCGTAGTACGTCTGCGCCTTGCCCCACAACTGCGAGCGCTCGCACAGCCGCCCCAGCGCGAACAGCAACGTCGCGTCCTGGCTGTGCTCGATGAGCCAGCGCTCGGCGGTCTCGAGCTGGCGCGCGGGATCGGTAGTACGGCAATCGGCGTACAGCGCGACGAGCTCGGGGTTCCAGTGCGCATCGATGCTGCGCGCGAGGATTTCCGAGGCCTCGCGGTCGCTGCCTTGCGTCAGGTGGCCCTGCGCGGCCGCACGGGCGACGCGCGAGATCACGCGGTCCGATTCGGGGACGCGATTCCAGTAGTCGCGAAGCCCCGCAGCGTCGTGCGACAGCGTGCGCAGCACGTCGGCGTGCGCACTCGCGCGGATCATCTCGCCGTGCGCGGTGTCGTAGACCTTGCGCTTCACCAGCTCGGCCACTACGCGCGGGATTTCCGCGGGCCGCTGCGCCGCATTGAGCGCGCGCATCTCGAGGCGCAGCGCCGCCGTGTGCGCGCCGGCGTCGCGCTTGAGATCGGCGAGCCGCGCGAGCG
The DNA here is from genome assembly GCA_036509805.1 of Casimicrobiaceae bacterium. Lineage (GTDB taxonomy): Bacteria > Pseudomonadota > Gammaproteobacteria > Burkholderiales > Casimicrobiaceae > VBCG01. Next base: position 1,165 of record DATCFA010000411.1, on the reverse strand, counting down.
CTACACCGGGCATCCCCTGCTCGAGCGCCAGCTCCGCATCGAGCATCATCCGCGGCACCGCGAGCCGCTGCGACTGCACGTCCGGATGCGCAAGGAAACGCGCGGCGGCAGCGAAGTCGCGCGTTTCGAGCGATGCGCGCGCGCCAATCAGCGCAGCGAGCCCGGAATCCTTCGATGCGAGCGCCTCGTCGGCCATCTGCCGCGCCTTGCCGTAGCGGCCTTCGAGCAACGCGACGAACGCGCCATCCTGGCGCGAGCGCATCCGCACGTCGTCGACGCGCTCGCGGTGCGCCCTCACCTCGCGCGGCAGCTTCGAGATGCGAATGCCGAGACGTATGGCCGCATACAGGAACGCGAAGCAGGCGATCGCCAGCAGGATGAACGCGTTCTGCGACAGCTCGACGCGCCACGGCGGGGATACGAACATCACGTAGCCCGCGTTGTAGCGCGCGAACGACGCCACACCCACCGCGGCGGCGGCGACCAGCAGGAACAGGATCAGCGCACGCAAGGCAGCCTCAGCGTGGCGGTGCCGCCGGTGTCGCGCGATCGGCCGGTCGCATCGCGTCGCGGTCGAGTGCCGCGCGCAACGCCGCCGCGGCGGCGAGGCTTTGCGTCAATTCCGGCAGCGTCGCCGGCATGCTCGTCGCCTTGAGCTGCGCCAGCGACGCGAGCATTGCCTGCACCGGCTTTGCGCCGACGTCGAAGAACTGTCGCACCCACTTGTCGGCTGCCTTGACGTCGCAGCGAAAGCTGGCGTCGTTGCGCGCCAGCAGCGCGTTGCGCGCCGACAACAGGCGCAGGCGCAGGTTCTCGCGCAGGAAATATTGCTGCGACGGCAACAACAGCGGTGCTGCAGGCCGATCGCTGGTCTCGATGCGCACGATGCCCTTGGCGTCGCTCCACAGGTCGCGCCAGAATGATTCCCAGCGCGATGCCAGCGCCGGTGCCGGCGCCGTCGCCGCCGGTTGCGCAACGCGCTCGTCGTGGGCGAGCGGCAGCGTATCGACGCCGGCAATCGCGTTGTCGAGCTTTCCGGCGAGGCCGGCGACATCGACATACGGAACCGCCTTCAGCCGCTCCATGTCCACCGCCAGCGCGCGCCGCAGCGGCGCGAAACGCGGCCGGTCGAGGCGCGCGAGCTTGGTGTCGGTCAATTGCAGCG
>DATCFA010000410.1:0-2743 GCA_036509805.1 Casimicrobiaceae bacterium | reverse complement strand
CGGCGGTGCGTGCGTGCGCCTCCATGCCTTCGAGCCGCGAGATGCGCGCACTGACCGGCGCGATCGTCCGCGTCGCGTCGCGCGTCATTTTCTGCCACGTCAACGTCTTCAGGAACTTGTGCACCGACAGGCCCCCCGAGTAGCGCGCCGCCCCCTTGGTCGGCAGGATGTGGTTGGGACCCGACGTCTTGTCGCCGAACGCCACGGTCGTCTCCTCGCCGAGGAACAGTGAACCGTAGCACGTGAGCCGATGGAGCCACCAGTCGAGATCGCGCGCGTGCACTTCGAGATGCTCGGGCGCGCAGCGATCCGATTCGGTCGCCGCCTCCTCGCGCGTGGCGCACAGCATCACTTCGCCGTAGTCGCGCCATGCAGCGCCGGCGGCTTCGCGCGCCGTCGGCGGCAGGCGGTCGATCAGCACCGGCACGAGCTTTTGCACCTGCTCGGCAAGCGCGCGCGATGTCGTGATCAGCCACGCCGGCGACTCGTGCCCGTGCTCGGCCTGGCCGACCAGGTCGGAGGCGACCAGTGCGGCGTCGGCGCCGTCATCGGCGATGACGGCGACTTCCGACGGTCCGGCGAACACATCGATGCCGACCTTGCCGAACAACAGGCGCTTGGCCTCGGCGACGTATTTGTTGCCGGGCCCCACGACGATGTCGGCCGGCTTGCCGGTGAAAAGGCCGTCGGCCATGGCGGCGATGGCCTGCACGCCGCCGAGCGTCATGATGACGTCCGCACCCGCGCGATCCATCGCGTACAGCACGTAGGGATGCACGCCGGCACCCTGATACGGCGTCGAGCAGGCGACGACGGTGGGCACGCCCGCCGCCTTCGCGGTGGCGATGCTCATGTACGCGGATGCGATGTGTGCGTAGCGGCCGGTCGGCACGTAGCAGCCGGCCACGTTGACCGGAACGAGGCGCTGGCCGGCGACGAGTCCGGGGCGGATTTCGGTGTCGAAATCGTGGATGGAGGCGCGCTGCGCCAGCGCGAAGCGGCTGACCTGCGCGGTGGCGAAGTCGATGTCGTCGCGCACCGAAGGCGGTACGGCGCGCGCGCAACGCGCACGCTCCTGCGGCGTGACGACGATCTCCCCGGTCCAGTGGTCGAGCGTGGCCGCGTATTCGCGGACGGCCGCCTCGCCGCGCTGCGCGATGTCGGCGAGCATGTCGGCGGCGACCTTGCGCGCGCTGCCGGACTCGGACTCGGAGGTCTTCGCGGCCCTCTTCAGGTATTCGACGGGCATGTTCGTGGGTGGGGTCCGGTGCGAGGATGAAAGCGCTTTCATCCAGAATATAACGCGCTGGATCGCGGGTCAACGTGCAACGCAGCATCGGCACGCGATGCGCGATGGAACAACGCCGCGTCTGCTGCCGGCAGGCAATAGGGGTCGCGGTCACACGTCCCCACGATGCTATCCTCGACCGATGATGGGGCGAGTCCGATGATGCGCAAGCCCGCGGCTCGCCTGGCCGACGTCGCCCGCGCGGCCGGGGTTTCCCTGTCGACCGCCTCGCGCGCGCTGTCCGATCCGCGCCTCGTGCAGCAGCGCACGCGCGTGCGCGTCGACCAAGCCGCGCGCGCGCTCGGCTATGTGCCGCACGGGGCGGCGCGCGCGCTGGCGTCGCGCCGGTCGCGCACGATAGGCACCGTCGTGCCGACGCTCGACAACCCGATTTTCGCGCACTCGGCGCAGGCATTGCAGCGCGCGCTGGCCGAAGCGGGCTACACGCTGCTGCTGGCGAGCCACGAATACGACGCACAGACGGAGCTCAACGTCACGCTGGCGCTGGTCGAGCGGGGCGTCGACGGGCTCGTGTTCGTCGGCACCGATCACTCGCCGGCGCTGTACCGGTTCCTCGCACGTTCCGGCATCCCGTTCGAGCTGACGTGGGCGATCGGCACCGGACGGCGGCATCACGGCGTCGGATTTTCGAACCGCCTGGGGTCGGTCGGCGTCACGCGGCACCTGTGCGAGCTCGGCCACCGCGAGTTCGCGATGGTGTCCGGACACACGGCGCACAACGATCGCGCGCGCGAGCGCGCTGCCGGCGTGCGTGAGGCGCTTTGCGCACATGGCCTCGACTTGCCGGCGCATCGAATCATCGAAACGGCGTTTTCGATTGCAAGCGGTCGCGCAGCACTCGCACAATTGCTCGCGAGCGGGCCGCCGCCGACGGCGATCACCTGCGGCAACGACCTCCTCGCATTCGGCGTGCTGCTCGAATGCACGGCGCGCGGGCTCGAGGTGCCGCGCCACGTTTCGGTCACCGGTTTCGACGACATCGAGCTCGCCGCCGAGGCGACCCCGCCATTGACCACCGTGCACATTCCCAGCGCCGACATCGGACGCCGCGCCGCCGAGCGCCTCGTTGCGCGACTGGACGGCGAGCGCGTCGCGCGCAGCGAGGAATTGCCGGTGAACCTGGTCGTGCGTGCGAGCACCGGACCGGCACCGCGACGAGCGCCACGTGCGAGCGCCGGGTAGGACGGATGCGCGGCGCACTGCTACGACGCGCACGCGCGAACATGCTACCTTGTGCATTCCGACCAGGATGAGCAGCGGCGCCATGCGATACCAGTCCGGATTCGGCAACGAATTCGCCACCGAGGCGCTCGCCGGCGCGCTGCCGCAGGGCCAGAATTCGCCGCAGCGCGTCGCCTACGGCCTCTACGCCGAGCAATTCTCGGCGACCGCATTCAGTGCACCGCGCAACGTCAACCGGCGGACCTGGCTATA
>DATCFA010000409.1:0-2182 GCA_036509805.1 Casimicrobiaceae bacterium | reverse complement strand
GGGGCGCAGCATGCGTCGTTCCTGTGTCCTGTGTGCCACCCGCGGTCACGTTGCAAGGCTTGCAATGCTGTGGCGGGCCGGTGCAATAAACTAACGCCCGCACTCGTCCGCCGGGGTTCGCAACCTACGGGTTGCGGCGTGGGGCTGACAGACGGCGCACGGCCCGTGCCGGCAACATGTCCGACGAGCGGTTACAGTTCGTTGCAAACGGCAATCCGATTCGTGGCATCTTCCGTCTTACGACGAAACCATCCGCGCCCCGCGCGACTCTGAAATCACACTACGGCGGTTTCCGTCGCCCAAACGTCCCCATGCCAGAACCCTTTTCCGCGTCGTCGACGGAGCCGCGCGCGGCTGCCGCCGACCCCGTCGTGCCGCACCGCCGTTCGTCGCGCCGCGTGTGGCTCTTCATTGCCCTGGCGGTGGTTGCCGTGGTCGCCGGCGCGTGGTGGGTCTGGCACATACGCGCGCCTGCGCCGGGTTCGGCGCCGGTCGGCCGTCGCGATCCCAACGCCAAGCCCGCGCCGGTGGCGGTTGCCACCGCCAAGTCGTCCGATTTCAACGTCTACCTGAGCGCGCTCGGCACGGTGACTCCGATTGCCACCGTTACCGTGCATTCGCGCGTCGACGGCCAGTTGATGCGGCTCGCGTACCGCGAGGGCGACACCGTCAAGGCGGGACAACTGCTCGCCGAAATCGATCCCCGCTCGTTCGAAGTGCAGGTCGAGCAGGCGAACGGGCAGCTCGCCAAGGACCGCGCGCTGCTCGCGAACGCAAACGTCGACCTCGATCGCTACAAGACGCTGCTCGCGCAGGATTCGATCGCGAGCCAGCAGGTCGACACGCAGGCATCGCTCGTCAAACAGTACGAAGCGACGATCGCCAGCGACCAGGCGCAGGTGGATGCGGCGAAGCTGTCGCTTTCGTACACGAAGATCGTCGCGCCGATCAGCGGGCGCCTCGGACTTCGCCAGGTGGACTTGGGCAACATGGTGCACGCGTCCGACAGCAACGGCATCGTCGTCATCACGCAGGTGCAGCCGATCGATGTCGTCTACGCGCTGCCGGAAGTCGACCTGCCGCAGGTCCTGCGGCAGCTGCATGCGGGCGAGCCGATGCCAGTCGACGCGCTGTCGCGCGATGCGACGAAGAAGCTCGCATCAGGCAAAGTGCTGACGGTCGACAACCAGATCGACACGACGACGGGCACGGTGAAGCTGAAAGCCGAGTTCAGCAACGACGACACGGCGCTGTTCCCCAACCAGTTCGTCAACATTCGCATGCTAGTCGAGACGCTGCACGCGGTCACCGTCGTTCCATCGGCAGCCATCCAGCGCGGCACGCAGGGCAATTTCGTCTATCTGGTCGGCGCCGACAGCGTCGTCGCCGTGCGCGTGGTCGTCCTGGGCCCGGTGGATGGCGAGACCACGGTGATCAGCAAGGGCGTCGCACCCGGTGACATCGTCGTCATCGACGGCACCGATCGCCTGCGCGAAGGACAGAAAGTGGAAACGGTGTCGCGCGACACGACCGTCGTCCCCACGGGCGCGCCGCGCGCGCGCAGCAGCGGGACGAAGGGTGGGCGCGGCGGACTCGGCAAGGGCGCCCCGGCTGATGGCAGCGGCGGCGCGGGCGCCGCCGACAAGGGAGCGGCGAACAGCGGCGCTCCCGCGGCGGGCAATGCCGGCGGCAAGGGTGGCGTCAAGGGCGGCGGCGCGATCAACGGCGGTGCGCCGGCGACCGGCAACGCCGGAGCGGGCGCTGCGACGACGCCTCCCACGCCCAGGTAACCGGCTCGCGTGAACCCGTCGCGCATCTTCATCCTGCGGCCGGTGGCGACGTCGTTATTGATGCTCGCCATTTTCCTCGCGGGCATCGTCGCCTACCGGCTGCTGTCGATTTCCGCGCTGCCGGAAGTCGACTATCCGACGATCCAGGTCGTCACGCTCTATCCGGGTGCGAGCCCCGACGTGATGACCTCGTCGGTGACTGCACCGCTCGAGCGACAGTTCGGGCAGATGCCCGGGTTGAACCAGATGTCGTCGTCGAGCTCGGGCGGCGCGTCGGTGATTACGCTGCAGTTCAGCCTCAACATCTCGCTCGACACCGCCGAGCAGGAAGTGCAGGCGGCAATCAATGCATCGAGCAACCTGCTGCCGACCGACCTGCCGCAGCCACCGAT
>DATCFA010000408.1:0-3676 GCA_036509805.1 Casimicrobiaceae bacterium | reverse complement strand
CCCGCCGCAGGCCGTGGCGCGCTAGCTGGCGCCACGCGCCATCGCGCAACGTCGCGCCGCAGCAGTCACTCGCCCACGAAGTGGGAGAGGGAGCCTGTCGCGTTTTGCGAGCGAGTCCCGGCTGCGGACGCGTCAATGCGCGTCGGGAAAGAAGAGCTGCTTGCCGTTGATCTGGTAGCTGGCGATGGTCTTCTGTCCGTCGGGTGAAACCAGCCAGTCGATGAATTTCTGGCCGTCCTCCTTCTTGACGTTGGGAAACTTCGCCGGATTGACGAGCATCACGCCGTAGGGATTGAACAACACCTTGTCGCCCTGCACGAGGATCACCAGGTCGCGCGGATTCTTGAACGACAGCCAGGTGCCGCGGTCGGCGAGGATGTAGGCGTCCATCGACGCGGCGGTGTTGAGCGACGGACCCATTCCCGATCCCGTGTCGCGATACCACGATTCCTTGAGTTTCTCGGGGGCGACGCCGGCGCTCTTCCACAGGCGCAGCTCGGCCATGTTGGTGCCGCTGCGGTCGCCGCGCGAAATGAACGGCGATTTCGATTCGGCGATCTTGCGCATCGCGGCGTCGGCATCGGTCATGCCCGCGACTTTCGCAGGATCGGACTTCGGGCCCGCGACGATGAAGTCGTTGTACATCACATCGCGGCGGCCGACCCCGAATCCTTCGGCGACGAACTTGTCCTCGGCAGGGCGGTCGTGCACGAAGACGACGTCCGCGTCGCCGCGCTTGGCCAAGTCGAGCGCCTGGCCGGTGCCCAGCGCGACGACGTGCACGTCGATGCCGGTGGCCTTGGTGAAGGCCGGAAGCAGATGGGGGAACAGGCCCGATTGCTCGGTCGACGTCGTCGATGCCACAGTGATGAAGCGGTTCTGGGCGTACGCCGGCAGCGCGACGAGCGCGATCAGCAGCAGTTGCAGCAGTTTCATGACAACTCTCCTTCAATGAACGCACGCGCGAGCGGCGTGCGGGGACGCGAGAAAAATTCACCGGCAGCCGCCGCTTCGACAACGGCGCCGTCGTGCAGGAACAGGATGTCGTCGGCGAGCCTGCGCGCCAGCGCGAGGTTGTGCGTGGTCATCACGATCTTCGTGCCCGCCGCGTGGATCGCCTGCACGATCGACTCGATGTTGCGTGCCGCCGCGGGATCGAGGCTGGCCGTGGGTTCGTCGAGGAACAGGATCGATGGCCGCAGCGCCCAGGCGCGGGCCAGCGCGACACGCTGCTGCTCGCCGCCGGACAACACGCGCGCCGAGCGCGCGCCGATCGCTGAAAGACCGACGCGCGCGAGCGCTGCGGCGGCCTGTTCGCGCCGTGCCGTGCCGGCAACGCCGGCGAGCCCCAGCGCATATTCGATGTTGGCCAGCACCGAGCGGCGCAGCAGCACCGGCCGCTGGAATGCCATCGCCTGTGCGCGCGGGCGCGCCGCGCCGTTCGCCCAGCGCACGCTGCCCGCCGTCGGCGCGATGAGGCCATGGCAGATGCGCAGCAGAACGCTCTTGCCCGCGCCGTTGGCGCCGAGGATGATCGTGCGGCTGCCGGCAACGAACGTCGCGTCGATGCCGCGCAGGATGATGTTGCCGCCTGCCTCGTAGCGGATGCCGTCGAGTTGCAGCGGAAGGATTGCGCCGCCGCTCACCGGTAGTGCCTTTGCGCCCAGTTGCGCACGCCGTAAGCGATTGCGTTGATGCCGATGATGATGGCGATGAGAACGCAGCCCAATGCGAGCGCGAGCGGCAGGTCGCCCATGCTCGTCTGCAGCGCGATGGCGGTCGTCATCACGCGCGTGTAGTTCGCGATGTTGCCACCGACGATCATCACCGTGCCCACTTCCGCGGCGGCGCGCCCGAAGCCCGCCAGGAGTGCCGTCACCAGCGAATAGCGTGTGTCCCACAGCAGCGTGAAGCCGCTGCGCCATGCGCTCGCGCCCAGCGACACCAGCTGCTCGCGGTATTCGCTCCATGCGTCCTCCACCACCTGGCGCATCAGCGACGCGATGATCGGCGTGATGAGCAGCGACTGCGCGATCACCATCGCCTTCGCGGTGAACAGGATGCCGAGCGCGCCGAGCGGCCCCGAGCGCGACAGCAGCAGGTAGACGCCGAGCCCGACGACGACCGGTGGCAAACCCATGAACCCGTTCAGCACGACGACGATGACGCGCCGCCCGGGAAAGCGTGCGATCGCGAGCAACGCCCCCAGTGGCGCACCGACGAGCGTCGCGACCAGCGTGGCGCTGAGCGTCACCGCGAGCGACAGGCGGATGATCTGCCATAGCTCGGGGTCGCCTTGTGCCAGCAGCCGCGCTGCGCCGGCGAGCGCGAGCGTGAAGTCCCGCACGCGTCACGCGGCCGCGTTGCGGGCCGCGCGAGGTGTCACGTCGGCATGACGGTTTGCAGCGATGTTGCGGGCACAGTCCACGCCGCGCATCCTACGGGCAAAGTGCCACCGATCAAATATGCGGTGGCGTGCATACGGCGACGACCGCGTCGCGCGCGTCGACGAGTGCTGCGAATGCGCGGGGCTTGCGCGCATGCATTCGCAGCAGCAGCCGCGTGACGTCGATGTCGAGTTCCGCAGACGGCGCGACGACGGCGAGGTCCGCAAGCTCGGCGTCGTCGCGCGCGGTGCCCACCCATCGCCAGTCGCGGACGACGTGGACATCGCAACGCTCGCCGTCGCTTTCGCGAATGGCGGCCGGCGCGTCGCCGAACGGCCATGCTGCAATCGCGTGGGGTGCGAGTGCCGCCGCGAGGCGCGCGTCGTGCGTTTCCGCCGATTCCGCGCCGACGCAGACGCCTTCGCAATGGCCGAGCTGGCGCGCAAAGCAGGGACCGTCGCGCTTGTCGAGCTTCATTCGTACGAGGCACAGCGCATGTTCGGCGGCGAGGCTCAGCAGCAGCGCGCGCGCGGCGCGCCTGGACGCGAAGGGCCCGTAGTGACCGGCGAGCGTATCGATGTCGGCGGCACGCACGAACTGCAGCACCTCGCCGGGTGCGATGCGCAGCACGCCGGCATCGGCCTTGCGCCGCAATGCGCGGTTGTACGCGGGCATCAACTGCTTGACGAGCGTCGCTTCGCGCAACAGCGCGCCGAGCTCACCCGCGGTGCGGTCGTATTCGATGCGGCGGATTTCCGCGGACAGGCGCAGGTCGGACTCGCGTCGCCAATCGCCGGTGAAATGCGCGGCGACGCGTTCGCGCAGGTCGAGCGCCTTGCCCACGTAAAGCGGGAGCGGATTGTCGCCATAGAAGCGATAAACGCCGGGGCCCGACGGCAGCCCATCGATTGCGTCGACGGGAAGCTGCGGCGGCAGGCTCGGAACGCGCAGGATGCGTTTGACTTCGCGCGCGATCTCGTCGGCATCGCGCGTCGCGTAGAGCACTTGGACAAACTGCCACAGCGCGCGGGCGTCGCCCAGCGCGCGGTGACGCTCGGTTACGTCGAGTGAATGGCGTGCGATCAGCGCGTCGAGGCCGTGGCCGTCGGCGTCGGGATAGAGCCTGCGCGACAGCTTGACGGTGCACAGCGCGCGCGTGCGAAAGCTGCGCCCGAGGCGCTCGAACGCATGCTTGAGGAAGCCGTGGTCGAAGCGTGCGTTGTGCGCGATGAAAACGCGGCCGTCCAGCCGCTGCGCGAGCTCGGCGGCGATCGACGAGAACGTCGGCG
>DATCFA010000407.1:0-4954 GCA_036509805.1 Casimicrobiaceae bacterium | reverse complement strand
CCTCGACGACGCAGCCTTCATGTCGTGGGGATGGCGCGTGCCGTTCATCGCGAGCGCAGCACTCGTCGTCATCGGTGTCTTCATCCGCCTGCGTATCGAGGAAACGCCCGCGTTCAAGCGCACCGTCGCCGAAGGCAAGATCGAGCGCTACCCGGTGTGGCAGACGATCGTCCGCCATCCGAAGGACCTGCTGCTGGGGCTTGGCGCGCGGATCACCGAGATCTCGTGGATCTATGTGATCACGATCTTCGGCCTGAGCTACGCCGTGACCAACCTGGGATTGACGCGCAGCCTCGTGCTAGGCGCCATCGCCGTCGGCGCCTGTGGCGAGCTGATCACCATTCCACTGTTCGGCGCGCTGTCCGACCGCTTCGGCCGGCGCCCGATCTACATCCTCGGCTGCGTCGCCGCCATCGCACTGGCATTCCCGATCTTCTGGGCGATCGGCACGCGCGATCCGGTCATGGTGGTGCTGGCGTTCGTCATCGGCATGTCGGTGGGCCACGGCATCATGTACGGCGTGCAGGCGAGCTTCCTGAGCGAAATGTTTCCGCCCAACCTGCGCTACAGCGGCGCGTCGCTCGGCTATCAGCTGGCTGCGCCGATCGGCGGCGGACTCGTGCCGCTGGCCGCCGCGGCGATGGTCGGCAGCAATCACGGCGCCACATGGCCGGTGTCGGTGCTGATGATCGTCATCGCGCTGATCACGTTGGTTGCCGTGCTGTTCGCCAAGGAAACAGCACCCGTGGTGATGCGGCGCGAAGGGCGGATGGACGCCGAGCACATGCTACCCGGCGCCGACGGCGCGCGCCCGCGCGTGGCGTGACATGCCGCGCTGAGTCCGTCGCCGCCTCGGTGGCGGCGGAGCTCGCTGCAGCGCGCGAAACTCAGCCGGCGAGCGACTTGGGCTGGTAGACGACGACCAGCGCCTGCGCGTCCGCGCCGAGGCTGCGGCCACGGTGCGGGACCTGCGAGTCGATGTAGAGGCTGTCGCCCTTCTCGAGCATCCACTTTTCGACGACGCCGTTGCGCCGCGTCTCGAATTCGGCGCGCCCGCGCAGGATGAGGATGAACTCCTCGCCTTCGTGCTCGAAGAACATGTCGACGTCGATGTGCGCCGGAAACGTGAAGATGAACGGCTCCATCTGCTTGTTGCGCTTCTTGTGCGCGAGGCTCGAGTAGTCGTAGCCGAACGCCGTGCCCCCGCGCACTGCGGGCTGGCGCTCCGCCACGCGCACGAGCGAGACCGCGTCCTGCGACGACGCGTCGTCCTGGCGCAGGAAATGCCCGATGTCGCAGGCGAACGCCTGCGCGATTTTCGACAGCGTGCCGATGGGCGGTACGCTCAGGTGATTCTCCATCTTCGACAGGTAGCTCTTGCTGAAGCCGGTCAGCAATGCGAGCTGGTCGAGCGTCATCCGCCGGTCGCGGCGCATCTTGAGCATCGTGTTGCCGATGACCTCGCCGATGTCGGACGCAGGCTTGGTCTTAGCGCGCGGCGCCGGCTTTTTCTTCGTCATCGGGCCTCCGGCGGCGCGCGGCCCGTCGTCATGCGAACGCCGCGTCGACGATCGCCGGAAACTGCCTGCGGTTGGCCTCCCAGGCACGCGAGTACTCGAGGATGCGCGCGGTTTCCATGGCCACCGGCACGCCGAGCTCGCGCGCGAGCACGTGCAACATCGTGTCGATGCACAGGCTCACGCCACCACCGGTGGTGACGCTGCCGCAGTCGACGACGCTCGCCGCATCCACTTCGATTGCGGGGTGGCGTTGCCGCATCAATTCGAGTGGCGATGCCTCCGGCGGCACGACCTCGCGCTTGGTGGTCGCCTTCTTGCCGTCCAGCACGCCCGCAGCCGCGAGTATCATGGCGCCCGTGCACACCGACACGAGCCGCGTACCCGGCTTCTGCGCGCGCAGGAACGCGAGTGTCGGCTCGGACCGGGTCTGCGCTTCCCATCCCGGGCCGCCGGTAACCACGAGCACGTCGCAAGGCGGCGCGTCGTCGATACCGTGGTCGGCAATCACGCGCAGGCCACTGGCCAGCTTGACGACACCGCCGCCCGGCGCGATCGTGCACAGTTCGATGGAGGGCGCGACGCGGCGCGCCATCGACAGCACGCCGTAGGTGGCGAGGTCGATGGGCTCGACGCCGTCGTAGATGAAGATTGCGAATTTCATGGGCCGCTCCAGGGATCGCGCAAGGTCGATCCGTGCATTGTATTTCATCACATGATACTTAAGTTGCAGTGATTGCCGCCGCGGCGGACGGCCGGACGGCGCCGATAGCGGCCCGCGCAACGCGCGGCAGGCATCGGGTTGCGTCGCGTTTGACGGCGCGCAAGCTCGGGCCCCACTGTCGTTCGGGTCGCGCGCGCTTCGGTATGGGGCGACGACCCGCCGCGCGGACGCTATAATGGCCTCGAACCTTCGGCTGCGTATCCCACGTTGACTTTCGCGGGCGCCGGCGCGGCCATCCATGGCCGCGTGCCGCGCGTGCCCTCGTCGAAGGCAAACAAGAACGGAGGATCGAATGAAGCGCTTTTCGCTGGTATTGCTCGGAGCTCTCGCGTGCGCCACCGGCGCACCGGCGGCCACCATCACGCTCGGCGCATCGGTGCAGCTTTCAGGGCCGCTCGCCAATACCGGCCGCTACTACCAGGACGGCTACAAGTTCGCCGTCGACCAGATCAACAAGTCGGGTGGCGTCAAGGTCGGCAACGAGAAGCAGCAGCTCGAGCTCAAGATTCTCGACAACCAGTCGGATAACAACCTGGGTGTGCGCCAGTACGTGCAGCTCGTCACGCAGGACAAGATCAACCTGCTGCTCGGGCCATTCGCCAGCGACGCCGTCATCGCAATGTCGTCGGTTTCCGAGAAATACCAGGTGCCGATGATCCAGGGCGGGGGTGCGTCCGACCAGATCTACACGCGCGGCTACAAGTACATTTTCGGCACGCTGCCGTCGGCCACGCTGTACTTCCAGAGCACGATCGAGGCGATGGGCAAGCTGTCGCCCGCGCCGAAGTCGGTGGCGCTGCTGTACGCCGACGACGCGTTCGACGTGTCGGTCGCCAAGGGCACGCGCGAGCTGCTGCAGAAGGCGGGCCTCAAGGTCGCGGTCGACGAGCGCTACAGCACCAACGCATCCGACTTCGCGTCACTGCTCGCGCGCATCAAGAGCGAGGCGCCCGACGCCGTGCTCGTCGCGGGGCATGAAACCGAGATCCTCAATTTCATTCGCCAGTCGAAGAGCCTCGGCGTGGCGCCGCACCTGTACAGCTTCACCGTCGGCGTGCCCAGCGCGGACTTCCGCAAGGCGCTCGGCAAGGATGCCGACTACGCGTTCGGCATGACGTCGTGGCTGCCATCGGCGTCGTTGAAGGATCAGTATTTCGGCGACGCCGCGGCGTTCGCGACCGAATACAAGAAGCGCTTCGGCTACGAGCCCGATTACCACGCGGCGTCCGCCGTCGCCGATGTCGAGGCCTACGCGAAAGCCATCGAGGCGGCAGGCTCGATCGATCCCGCCAAGCTGCGCGACGCGATCGCCAAAGTCGACTTTGAAAGCCTCTATGGGCGCATCCAGTTCAATGCCGTCGGCCAGATCAGCCTGCCGCAGACGGTGATCCAGGTGCAGGACGGCAACGTCGTCCCGATCTACAGCGGCAGCGGCTTTATCGGCAAGCCACAGTATCCGATGCCCGCGTGGACGGCACGCTAAGCCACCGCTGACCGCTGACCCGACGCCGCCCGCAATGCGTGACAGCTTGCGGGCGAGCGGCAACTCCCGGCGTATTGCCGTCTCCACCATGGGCGGCGCGCGCGGCCCGCAGGGGACTTGATGGACGGTGCACCGCGGTGAGCCTGCTGTGGCAGGTGCTGGTGAATGGCGTCCTGCTGGGCGGTCTCTACGCGCTGATGGCGCTCGGCCTCGCGCTCGTATGGGGCGTGCTCAACATCGTCAACCTCGCGCATGGTGCGTTCATCATGCTCGGTGCGTACGTCTGCTATTTCCTCTTCACGGGCCTCGGCCTCGACCCGTTCGCGGCGCTGCCGCTGACGGCGATCGCGCTGTTCGCGTTCGGCTACCTGATCCAGCGCTGCGTGCTCAACCTCGTCATCCGTGCGCCGATGTTCAACACGCTGCTGATCACCTTCGGCATCGATGTCGTGCTGACGTTCCTCGCGCAGATCTTCTTCAGCGCCGACTTCCGCACGATCAACCCCGACTATGCCGGTGACAACTTCGCGCTGTTCGGCGCGACGGTGCCGCTGGTGCGCGTGCTCGCGTTCGCCGTCGCGCTGGGGCTGACGCTGATCCTGTGGGCGTTTCTTGCGCGCGCGCGAATGGGCCGTGCGATCCGCGCCACCGCGCAGAACCTCGTCGCAGCGCGCCTTTACGGCGTCGAGCCGCGGCGCATCTATGCACTGACGTTCGCGCTCGGCGCCGGGCTCGCCGGGACGGCCGGCGGCCTCTATGGCGTCGTATCGCAGGTCAACCCGTACATCGGCGCGAGCCTCACCGCGAAATCGTTCGCGATCGCCATCATCGGCGGTCTCGAGAGCCCGCTGGGCGTGCTCGTCGGCGGGCTCTTCCTCGGCATCGTCGAGTCGCTGACGTCGCTGTACATCGGGCCGACCTACACCGATGTGGCGAGCTTCGGCATCCTGGTGCTGGTGCTGATCGTGCGCCCCTCGGGCCTGCTGGGGAGAACGACGTGAACCGGCGTGCGCTATGGGCGCTCGTCGTTATCGCGCTGGTGGCGCTGGCGACGGTGCCGTGGGTTGCGTCGCCGTCGATGATCCAGTTCGGCATCAGCACGCTGCTGCTGGCCACACTTGCGCAGGGCTGGAACATCATCGGCGGCTACACAGGCTACGCATCGTTCGGCAATTCGGTGTTCTACGGGCTCGGCAGCTACGGCGTCGCCATCGCGATGGTGCAGTGGAG
>DATCFA010000406.1:0-5204 GCA_036509805.1 Casimicrobiaceae bacterium | reverse complement strand
ATTCGCGTCGCTCGGATGGGTGATCGCCGGGACGACCGCCGGCATGCTGCTGGTCGACGTCCCCACGGTGCTGTTCGCCGGCTTCGCGGCGCGCAAGATCCCGTTCAAGGCGGTGCGCATCGCGGCCGCCGTGATCTTCGTCGTTCTCGGCGTGACGGCGCTGTGGACGCCGCTGCCGCCGCGCTGAAGGCCGCCCCGGCGGCGCCGGGTTCCGCTGCGCGCGCGAGGGTGCGCCCGGTATAATCGAAAGCTCGACAACGACCTTGCGTCCGCGAGCCTTCGCGGCGCGGCATCATGAAGCCGTTCGCACCCCGCGACATCGAGCAGACCGCGCATGACGCCTGGACCGCGGCCGACGCCTATCGCGCGTTCGAAAAGCCCGACGCGAAGAAATTCTTCTGCGTGTCGATGCTCCCCTACCCATCCGGCAAGCTGCACATGGGTCATGTGCGCAACTACACGATCAACGACGTCATGTACCGCCACCTGCGCATGCGCGGGTACAACGTGCTGATGCCGATGGGCTGGGACGCATTCGGATTGCCCGCTGAAAACGCGGCGATGAAGAGCCGCGAGGCGCCCGCGAAGTGGACGCGCGACAACATCGCCTACATGAAACAGCAGTTGATCGCGATGGGATTCGCGATCGACTGGTCGCGCGAATTCGCTACCTGCGATGCCGGCTACTACCGCTGGAATCAGTGGATGTTCCTCAAGATGCTCGAAAAGGGTATCGCGTACAAAAAGACCGGCGTCGTCAACTGGGATCCGGTGGACCAGACGGTGCTGGCCAACGAGCAGGTGATCGACGGCCGCGGCTGGCGCTCCGGCGCGCCGGTGGAAAAGCGCGAGATCCCGATGTACTACCTGCGGATCACGCAATACGCCGACGAGCTTCTCGCCTATCTCGACAAGATGCCCGGCTGGCCCGAGCGCGTGAAGCTGATGCAGGCCAACTGGATCGGCCGCAGCGATGGCGTGCGTTTCGCGTTCGCGCACGACGTGCGCGATGGCGACGGGCACCTGGCAGGTGACGGCAAGCTGTGGGTTTTCACCACGCGCGCCGACACGATCATGGGTGTCACGTTCTGCGCGGTCGCGCCCGAGCATCCGCTCGCACTGATCGCGGCGCAGCGTTCGCCACACGTGCGCGAATTCATCGACGAGGCGCGCCGCGGCAGCGTCATCGAAGCCGACATGGCGACGATGGAAAAGAAGGGTGTTCCGACGGGCCTCTACGTCGTGCATCCGTTGACCGGCGCCGAGGTCGAGGTATGGGTCGGCAACTACGTGCTGATGAGCTACGGCGACGGCGCGGTGATGGGCGTGCCTGCGCACGATGAGCGCGATTTCGAGTTTGCGCGCAAGTACGGGTTGCGCATCCTGCCGGTGATCGACATCGACGGGCAGGCTTACGACTACGCGCACTGGCAGCCGTGGTACGACGACAAGGCGCGTGGCCGCGTGGTCAATTCCGGCAAGTACGACGGACTGGGACACAAGGAAGCGGTGGAGGCGATCGCCGCCGACCTCGTGAGCGCAGGCGTCGGCGAAAAACGCACGACGTTCCGCCTGCGCGACTGGGGCATCTCGCGCCAGCGCTACTGGGGGACGCCGATACCGATCGTGCATTGCGCCGCGTGCGGCGACGTGCCCGTTCCCTATGAGCAGCTTCCCGTGCTGCTGCCCGAGGACTGCGTGCCCGACGGCAGCGGCAATCCGCTCGTCAAACGCGCCGACTTCGTCGACACTCCGTGCCCGCGCTGCGGCGCCAAGGCCGCGCGCGAAACCGACACGATGGACACGTTCGTCGACTCGTCGTGGTATTTCATGCGCTATACGAGTCCCGGCGCCACCACGATGATCGACGCGCGCGACCGCTACTGGATGCCGATGGACCAGTACATCGGCGGCATTTCGCACGCGATCCTGCACCTGCTCTATGCGCGCTTCTGGACGAAGGTGATGCGCGACATGGGGATGGTCGACTACGACGAGCCGTTCACGCGCCTGCTCGCGCAGGGGATGGTGCTCAACCACGCGTACTTCCGCCGCAACGACAAGGGCGGGCAGGACTACATCGCGCCCGAGCACGTCGACGCCGCGCGCGACAGCGAAGGCCGCATCACCGGCGGCATTTCGAAGAACGATGGCGAGCCCGTCGAATACGACGGGCTCGGGACGATGTCGAAGTCGAAGCTGAACGGCGTCGATCCGCAGGACATGGTAAGCCTCTACGGAGCCGATGCCGCACGCCTTTTCGTGATGTTCGCAGCGCCGCCCGAGCATACGATCGAATGGTCGTCGAACGGCGTCGAAGGCGCGCACCGCTTCCTGCGCCGGCTGTGGACGTTCGCGCAGGCGCAGGGGACGCTCCCCGCAGCGGCGCCGCAGCCGCCGGGCAACGCCGCCGGGGCCGCGCTGGCTGCACGGCGCGACATCCACCTCGCGCTCAAGCAGGCCAACTACGACTACGAGCGCATCCAGTACAACACCGTCGTCTCGGCGTCGATGAAAATGCTCAATACGCTCGAGCAGCTCGACGCCGCAGCCCCCGCGCGCGCGGCGGTTGTCGACGAAGGTCTGTCGATCCTGCTGCGCGTGTTGTATCCGTTGGTCCCGCACACGGCGTGGGTATTGTGGAACGACCTCGGGTACGCTGCGCGCATGGGTAACCTGCTCGACGCGCGCTGGCCGGCCGTCGACGAAAGCGCGCTGGCGCAGGAAGAGGTGGAGCTCGTGCTGCAGATCAACGGCAAGCTGCGCGGCAAGCTCGTCGTGGCCAGCGCGGCCGATGCGGCGGCGGTCGAAGCGGCGGCACGCGCCAGCGCGGAAGTCGTCAAACACGCGGCGGGTGCGCCGATCCGCAAGGTGATCGTCGTGCCGGGGAGGCTCGTCAATGTCGTGGTCTAGACGCTTGTCGATCGGCCTGGCTGCGCTGCTGCTGTGCAGTTGCGGCTTCCACCTGCGCGGGCAGGCCAACTATCATTTCGAGTCGATCTACGTGAACGCCCCGGGAGCGCTCGCGTTCGCCGTGGAGCTCAGGAAGGCGCTGGAGAACGCCGGCAGCGCGAAGCTCGCCGACGATCCGCAGAAAGCGCAGGTGATCCTCGACATTCCGCCGCTGATCGACGACAAGGACGTGCTGTCGCTGTCGCCGGGCGGGCGCGTGCGTGAATTCGCGCTGCAGAAGCGGGTGCAGATCCGCCTTCACGACAAGGAAGGCAACGACTGGCTGCCGACCGACGAAATCGTCATCCGCCGTACCTACCTGTACGACGACACCGAGCGCCTCGCGCGGCAGATCCAGGAAAACCGCCTGCTGAAGGAAATGCAGACCGAGGCGGTCCAGCAGATCGTGCGGCGGCTGCAGGCCGCCCGCAATCCCGCCGGCTGACCGGCGGTCTTTCTTCGCATGCGCGCCGATGATCTGCCGCGGCACCTCGCCCAGGGCCTGGCGCCGCTCTACGTGATCCACGGCGACGCGCCGCTGCTGGCGCTCGAAGCCGGTGACGCCGTGCGCGCCGCCGCACGCAAAGCCGGCTGCGACCAGCGCGAGACGTTCATCGTCGAAGCGCATTTCAAGTGGGACGCGTTGCTCGCCGCCAATGCGAGCCTCGGCCTGTTCGGCGACCGCAAGCTGATCGACCTGCGCATCCCCTCCGGAAAGCCCGGCGTCGAGGGCGCCGCCGCGCTCGAGCGCTACGTGTCCGATCCGAACCCCGATAACGTGACGCTGGTCACGCTGCCGCGCATCGACGGCCCAACGCAGAAGAGCGCCTGGTTCACCGCGCTGACGAAAAGCGCGCAGACGATCGCCGTGCAGCCGGTGGAACGTGCGCAATTGCCGCGCTGGATCGCGGCGCGCCTCGCACGCCAGCAACAGTCGGCGGCCGATGCGACGCTCGAATTCCTGTCCGAGCTGTGCGAAGGCAACCTGCTGGCCGCGCGCCAGGAGATCGACAAGCTCGCATTGCTGTTGCCACCGGGCGAGCTCGCGCACGACGATGTCGAGCGTGCAGTCGCCGACGTCTCGCGCTTCGATGTCTTCGCACTGTCGGAAGCGTGGCTCGCCGGCGATGCGGCGCGCGCGCTGCGCATCCTCGCGGCACTCAGGCAGGAAGGCGTGGCGTTGACGCTGATCGTCTGGCAGTTGTCCGAGGACGTGCACGCGCTCGCGAGCGTGCACCAGGCGATGCGCGCCGGCATGGCGGCGGCCAGCGCGATCCGCAACGCGCGCGTGTGGGGCAAGCGGCAGGCTGCGATGGAATCGGCGGTGGCGCGGATCGCGCCGCGCGACGTGCCGTCGCTGCTGGCGATGCTGGCGCCGCTCGACGCGCTCGCCAAGGGCTTGGGCGCCGACGACCCGTGGGACGTGCTCACCGGCGCGGCGCTCGCCATCTGCGGCCACCCGTTGACACTCTCGCGCAGCGCCCACTGAAGCGATTTCCTGCGACAATTGGCGACGCGCCGGTTGCCCGCCGCCAGCGATGTGCCCCGCGCAACGCCAAGGGCGCCGGGCGCAGCGAAAGCGCTGTGCATGTTTCGCGCAGGTTGCCTGCGGACGCCACGACCGCCTTCGCGGACGCCACGCTTCCCGCAAGGCGTTGCACCGCCGATGGAGGACTAGCCATGTATCAACGCATTCTGGTCGCCTACGATGGCTCCGAGTCGAGCCGCCTCGCCATCGACGAGTGCGCGCAGTTGACGCCGGTCGCCGGCCGCGAGGTCCACGTCGCCTGCGTGGTCCACGACCCTTCGGCGTTCGTACTGCCGGGCGAGTTCGTGCCGGAACCGCTGCTCGAATCCGAGCGTGACGACGTCAACCGCGACCTCGACAGCGCGGCAGGAGCGCTGCGCCAGCGCGGCTTTTCGGTATCGACGCACCTGCTCGACGGCGAGCCGGTCGACGTGCTCGCCAAGCTGATCGACTCGCTCGGCGTGGACCTGCTGATCATCGGCCACCGGCGCAACAAGAAGTTCGCCACGCGCTGGTGGCGTGGGCGCATCGACGCGCTGTTGATCGAGCGCGTGCGCTGCGCGATCCTGATTGCCGGCGAGCCGCGCAAGCCGCCCGCGTGACACGGCGCTGAACGCTCGCAGCGGCGCCAGGCTGCCCGGCGTCGCGCGCGCTATTTCGCGTCGCCGGCTGCCGCGTTGACAATCGCCAGCGCGGCGATCGACGCGGTCTCCGCGCGCATCAC